>SMXL01000069.1 GCA_004356385.1 Bacteroidota bacterium | reverse complement strand
TCATTTATGAATACGTCCAATCAATCCATATCAACCAACGGTCGACCGAGACCCGTACAAACCAAAGGACTGGAGGGCGTTGTAGCGCTCGAAACTCAGATCTGCGACATCGACGGCCAGAAGGGCGAACTGATCTATGCCGGTTACGACATTCAGGACCTCGCAGCGAACGCGACTTTCGAGGAAGTTGCCTTTTTGCTTTGGAATGGACGACTTCCATCCCCTGACGAGACCGAATCGCTCGTTCGCCAACTGGCCGCGGAGCGCACACTTCCGCCTATGATTCTCGACATTCTGCGAATGATGCCGGAAAATGCCAATTCTATGGCAGCCCTTCTGACGGGAATCTCCGTTCTGTCATTATTCGACGGTGAAGCGAACGATCCGTCACCGGAAGCGAATTATCGAAAAGCGATTCGCCTGACCGCTAGAATCCCGGTTTTGATCGCCGCGTTCGATAGGATTCGCAAAGGCAAGGAAGTTGTACAACCGCTAAGACAGGGTCGAGAAGCTCACAATTTTCTGTACATGCTTTCGGGCGAAGAACCGGGCGAAGCAGCGGAACGAACGTTTGACGCATGTTTGGTGCTTCACGCCGAGCATGGCCTGAACGCTTCCACATTTACCGGTCGCGTAATAGGTGCTACGTTATCGGATATGTATTCGGCCATTGCCGGTGCGGTCGGAGCGCTCAAAGGACCTCTTCACGGAGGAGCCAACATTCGAGTGATGGAAATGCTGAACGATATTGACCGGAAAGGATCCAGACCGAGCGAATACATCCGTTCACTGCTGGAACAGAAGGCACGTATTATGGGCTTCGGACACCGCGTTTACAAAACTCTTGACCCGCGTGCCGCTATTCTCCGCGAAATGCTAGACGGGTTGAGCCAGGAACGAGGGACCCGAAAGTGGTACGAAATGAGCCTTGAGATAATGGAAACCATGGAGAAGGAAAAAGGACTGTATCCGAATGTAGACTTTTTCAGCGCTTCTGTCTATGCCACGCTCGACATCGACCCGGATCTTTTCACCCCCATATTCGCTCAGTCCAGGATAACCGGGTGGACTGCCCATTTACTGGAACAGTGGAAAGAAAACCGCCTTATCAGACCTCGCGCCGCCTACACCGGTCCGCGCGGACTTTCTATCTCCCACTAGCCAAAAACCGAGAACGGGCGGATATATTGACCATTCCGGCCGCAAGCCAGCCGACACTCACTTCTGCAATTCCCGTATTCTTCGTCTCAAAAACGTCGATATGTGGCCATTGCCATACCACTTGAAAAACCCCGTTTGTAGATTTCAGTCGTATTCATCAGCGTGAGTCTATCGTGCACCAGATGATTGCCTGTTGGCCCGCTTTCGGCAACGCCGGGTTCGACTGAATTAAATCTTCGAGCATGACGCAAACGCGATCGAAACTCCTAAGCCTTTTTACGTCCCCGGTCGGTAAGAAATTACTGACGGGAATCACCGGACTCGCACTGGTGGTATTTGTGTCGGAGCACATGGTGGGAAACCTGCAATTCCTTGCGGGTGACGATGCCTATAATGCCTACGCGCACTTCCTGATCAGCCTGGGCCCGGCTCTTTGGGTCGTCGAGGTAATCCTGCTCGTTTTTCTACTGATGCATATTGGCCTTGGCATCAACATTTGGATAGGCAGCCGAAAGGCACGTTCGTCGAGATACAAGAAGCGTCAAAGCGCCGGAGAGCCGAGCCGTCAGACGATGAGTTCGCGCAGCATGTTGGTTACAGGAATCATTATCGGAATATTCCTGATCATACACCTGGCTTCCTTCAAGTACGGCACATACTACGAGACGACCGTTGACGGCGAGGTCATGAGAGACATCGCGCGCCTTATGCGACTGAAGTTTCATGATCCGGCGTACGCCTTCGGATATCCGGCTGTGGTTCTTCTCCTCGTCGTTCATCTTCGACACGGAATCTGGAGCGCTTTTCAATCCCTGGGTGCCATGCGACCTTCAATATCCGGACCTGCTTATGCGTTGGGAGGATTATTTGCGCTTGGCATTGGCATCGGATTTCTTGTCGTACCCATCGCCATATATTTTGATTGGGTGTAACACCCCTACCGCAAAACCTGCATTTCTTATGAATTCAGTTCTTGCTTCAAAAGTCCCGCCCGGTCGGTTGGAAGAAAAGTGGGACAATTACAAGAGCCGAGTAAAACTGGTCAATCCGGCTAACAAGAGAAATCATACGATTTTGGTAGTGGGAACCGGCCTGGCGGGCGCGTCAGCGGCCGCCACACTCGCCGAATTGGGATACCAGGTAAAGAGTTTCTGCATTCAGGATTCTCCTCGTCGGGCCCACTCCATCGCTGCGCAAGGCGGAATTAACGCGGCGAAAAATTATCCGAATGACGGAGACACTATTTGGCGACTTTTCTACGACACGATCAAGGGTGGAGATTATCGCTCACGAGAAGCCAATGTCTATCGTCTTGCTCAGGTCAGTAACGAGATCATTGACCAATGCGTTGCCCAGGGGGTCCCGTTTGCGAGGGAATACGGAGGACTTCTGGATAACCGATCATTTGGTGGAGCCCAGGTTTCCAGAACCTTTTACGCGAGGGGACAGACGGGACAGCAACTTCTTCTCGGCGCCTACCAGGCGATGAGCCGCCAGATTGCAGAAGGAAAGGTCACGATGTTTGCTCGACGCGAGATGCTCGACTTGGTCCGCATCGATGGCCATGCACGCGGAATAGTCACCAGAAATCTTGTGACCGGTCAAATAGAAAGGCACGTGGGCGATGCGGTTCTCCTTTGCACGGGCGGATACGGTAATGTCTATTACTTGTCGACCAATGCGAAAAATTCGAATGTGACAGCTGCCTGGCGGTGCCACAAAAGGGGAGCTTTCTTCGCAAATCCTTGCTTCACCCAGATTCACCCGACGTGTATTCCGGTATCGGGTGACTATCAGTCGAAGCTTACTCTCATGAGCGAGAGCCTCAGAAACGATGGACGCGTATGGGTTCCCAAGAACCCCGGGGATGCCCGCTCGCCCAGTCAAATCCCTGAGGATGATCGAGATTACTTCCTGGAAAGACGCTATCCTGCCTTTGGGAATCTGGTCCCCCGTGATGTCGCGTCGAGAAACGCGAAATACGCCTGCGACGAGGGACGAGGTGTAGGCGACACCAAACTGGCAGTCTACCTGGACTTCCAAAATGCCATCGAACGCCTAGGGCGTCATCGAATCGAAGAGCGTTACGGTAATTTGTTCGAAATGTATGAGCGCATTACGGGTGAAGATCCGTATCGGGATCCTATGAGAATTTACCCTGCCGTTCACTATACCATGGGCGGACTCTGGGTAGATTACGAGTTAATGACCACGGTTCCTGGTCTGTTCGTTCTCGGAGAAGCTAATTTTTCGGACCACGGTGCCAATCGGCTCGGCGCCAGCGCGCTGATGCAAGGACTGGCCGACGGGTATTTCATCATCCCGTATACGCTGGGGAATTATATCGCGGGTACGAAATTGGCTGATGTCGATACGTCTCACGATGCTTTTGCCGCCATCGAATCGGAAGCCAAGGACCGCATCGATCGACTGCTATCGGTCAAGGGAGACAAGACCGTCACGGAGTTTCATCGCGAGTTGGGCTCGATTATGTGGGACGATGTAGGCATGTCACGGAACGAAGACGGGCTCAAATCAGCCATCGGGAGGATAGCCAGCCTCCGAGACGAATATTGGAAAAATGTTCGTGTTCCTGGTGACGCAACGTATCACAACAAATACCTGGAGTTTGCGGGACGCATGGCTGACTTTCTCGAACTCGGAGAGCTCATGGCGTGCGATGCCCTTCACCGCACTGAATCCTGTGGCGGACATTTCCGGGAGGAGTACCAGACCAAGGAGGGAGAAGCCGTCCGAAACGATGATACGATGACCAACGTTGCAGCCTGGGAGTTCCTGTCGGCGGATGAGGAGTCCCGGTTGCACATAGAGCATCTAGAGTTTGAAAACGTACGCCTGACTACAAGAAGCTATAAATAGACACGGGAAAAGAGAACGATGTCAGACAGGATGACCATCCATTTGAGCATATGGCGACAGGCCGGACCGGATTCACCCGGCTCGTTCGAAAACCATACCGTTACAGACGCCAACAAGCATATGTCTTTTTTGGAGTTGTTGGATGTTCTGAATGAAAAGTTGATTCGACAAAGTGAATTACCGTTCGAGTTCGACCACGATTGCCGTGAAGGGATTTGCGGCGCATGTGGTGTGGTAATCAACGGAATCGCCCATGGCCCGCAGAAACGCACCGCCTCGTGTCAGTTACACATGAGGCATTTCAAGGATGGAGATACGATCGTTGTCGAGCCTTGGCGGGCGAAAGGATTCCCCATCATCAGAGACCTCGTTGTAGACCGTACCGCCTTCGACCGGATTATAGAAGCGGGCGGTTATGTGTCTGTCGGTACGGGTAATGCCCCAGACGCCAACGCCGTCCTGGTTCCCAAAGACGACGTTGATCGAGCATTTGACTACGCTTCCTGCATCGGGTGCGGAGCCTGTGTGGCCGCGTGTCCAAATGCATCCGCCTCCCTTTTCACGGCTGCGAAAATCGGGCACCTTGCGTTACTGCCGCAGGGAAACCCCGAACGAACCCTTCGAGTAGCCGCCATGGTTGATCAGATGCAGAAGGAGGGCTTTGGCGACTGTTCCAACCACGCAGAATGTGAAGCCGTTTGCCCGAAAGGGATCTCGATATCGTCGATTGCGCTGATGCGCCGCGAGTACATGAAATCCCTCGTGACCTAGACTGAGGCCTGACGCAGCCAGACACGTCCCTCGCAAAACACCTGTCGCTTAGGGAAGACCGATCCCTACGAGTTCAACGTCGAACAGTAGTGTGGCGCCCGGCGGAATATCCGCCCCTGCTCCTCTCTCTCCGTAACCCAGTTCCGCGGGGATGGTGAGTAGTCGCTGTTCCCCCACCTTCATTCCCTCAACACCCAGGTCCCAGCCCTGAATTACCTGGCCGGTACCCAAATTAAAGGTAAACGGTTGTCCCCGATCTCGCGAACTGTCAAATTTGTCACCCTTCCCTTCTGGCGCCGATTCATCGTATAACCATCCGGTATAATGAACGCGGGCCACGTCGCCGGATTTGATTTCTTCTCCCTCTCCTTCCATGATGACTTGGATCTTCAAACCATTCTCCATTACTGTAACCTCTTTAGTGTCTTTAGTTTGCTCCATCGGATTTTCAACCGCATTCACTGTTTCTTGAGGCTCTGCTGCACCGGTCGTATTCGATGTTTCGCGCTGAGACGATGAACACCCTGAAAGACCGAAGATTATCAGGAGGAGCCCTATGAGTTCATTCTTAAACATGTAACTATTGATTGATCTATGATTCGAATAATTGTTAGACGGGCATGCCGGCATACGCCAGGATGGATTCGAAGATCATAGCGCCGTCTGAACGACCCAATATTTCTTCAGAACATCGCTCCGGGTGGGGCATCATACCCAACACGTTTCCCGTCTCATTGAGAATTCCTGCAATATTTCTGGCCGATCCGTTCGGGTTCGAATCGGGTGAGAGCGATCCGTCGCTGTCGCAATACTTGAAGGCGATCCGGTCTTCTTCCTCGAGTCGATCGAGCACGTCGTCTGTAGCGATGTAATTTCCTTCTCCATGAGCAATTGGAATCTGTAGAACAGAATCAACGTTTAACGACTGTGTAAACGGGGAAGTCCGGTTCACCGGTTTGATAAAAATATTCTTGCAGACAAACCGAAGCGAGGCATTTCTCATAAGCGCGCCGGGAAGAAGGCCGGTCTCGCAAAGAATCTGAAATCCGTTGCAAATACCCAGCACGAGGCCACCACTTTTTACAAATCGCACGACATCTTTCATGATGGGGGAAAATCGAGCGATGGCCCCCGAGCGAAGTGCGTCACCGTAGGAAAAGCCGCCGGGTACGATCACCACGTCTACGTCGCCGACCGAATGGTCCTTGTGCCAGATGAACGACGTCTTCTGATCAAAGACATGCTTCGCAACATAATATGCGTCGTGATCACAATTCGAGCCTGGGAACTCTATGATGCCAAATCGCAAATTCTTGATTCCAAAATGATTAGAGTGGTTCGGATCCGAGGGAAATTACGGGAATCCCAAGGGATCTCCATAAGATCTATACCGAATTGATGTGAAGACGCGGGCTTGGCTCAGATTCGGTCGTACGAACGCCGATACGAACAGGAGTCTCAATATCTTAACGCACTTCACAACATGTTTTGGGTAAAATGCGTTATATAGCGCGACTTGAAATCACTCAATATCTAGTGGTCGCCCGTGTTGACAAATGATTCCTAAAGAACTGTTCAAAAAGATCCGGAAGCTGGAGATCCGAACGAAGGGTCTGGTCAGTAATATTTTTGGAGGGGAATATCAATCTGCCTTCAAGGGACAAGGGATGGAATTCGCCGAAGTTCGCCCATATCAATATGGCGACGACATTCGAAATATTGACTGGAATGTGTCCGCTCGATACGACGAGACGTTCGTTAAAATTTTCGAAGAAGAACGCGAACAGACCCTGTTATTGGTGGTCGATATATCAGGCTCGGGCGATTTCGGTTCTTCATACAAGTTCAAGAGAGAAGTCGCCGCCGAAATTTGTGCAATAGTCGCTTTTAGCGCCATCCAAAACAACGACAAGGTTGGATTACTCCTCTTCTCCGATCATGTCGAGCTGTTCGTACCGCCCAAGAAAGGCCGCCGCCATGTACTACGGTTGATCAGAGATCTTTTTGCGCACGAGCGGACCTCTACACAAACGGATTTGTCGGTCGCCCTCAACCACGTTGTCCACGTATTGAACAGGCGCTCTATCATACTGCTCGTGAGCGACTTCATGGATCAAGAATTCGAAGCCCCGCTTTGCGCGGTCGCCAAGCGCCATGACACCGTTGCCGTTCACTTGCTGGATCCACGAGAAATAGTGCTGCCCAAGGTAGGCTTGCTCGAACTGACCGACGCTGAAACGGATGAGAATATTGTGGTGGACACCAGTAGCGAAGAAGTGAGAACCGCATTCGCTGCGAAAGCGCAATCCCGAATCGATCTGGTTGAGCAGGTCCTTTTTAGAGCCCGTGTTGACCGGATACCTATCCATACCGATCAGGGATACATCGAGCCCCTCATGCGATTCTTTCGATACCGTAACAAGCGTTAATTAGAATGACCTGGCGTTCTTTCACCATCTCCACAGCCTGTCTGATTTCAGGACTTCTCGGCCTTCTGACTCATTCGTCGGTCCTCGCCCAGCGCTACGATGCCTACTCGCTTGCTGACAGTGTGACTATCGGCCAGCGATTCGAAATCGCGATCTCCGTGGAGCATGATGGAAGTCGGAGCCCGCTCTTTCCTCATGACTTTCTACCCGATTCGCTAAGAAATCGGCCGGCCTTCGAGCTGGGTGGATTTACGATTCTTGGAAACAGTCCGCCCGGCAGACGGGAGATCTCCAATAACTGGTACATCGACAGCCTGCGGTACGAAGTAGCGACTTTTGAGCTGGATTCCGCCTATGTGACCTCCTTTCCTGTCGGTTTAATTTCTTCCACCGACACCTTGATCGCCGGTACACCGGGTGTACTTGTGTGGATTACGTCTCTCGTTCAGGACGACGCAGAGGGAATTCGAGATATCACGGGCCTTGCGGACTTCCCTGGAATTTCGGTTTTCTGGTACTTCGTTCCGTTTCTCCTATTGGGCCTCGCCTATTGGCTCTGGAGAAGAAGCAGGAAAACAGAAGAAATACAACTTCCAGAAGAGAAACCCGAACCCAAAGAACCACCCTGGGATGAAGCACGGCGAAGACTCAAACTGCTGGAGAAGATGGATTTGAGCAAGCCAGAGAATGTGAAACCCTTTTATGTGGAACTGTCTGAGCTTCTAAGAACCTATTTGTCGAGACGCGCCGATATCCCGGCTCTGGAAACGACGACGAGAGAGGTCGTCAGTAGACTTCGCAGCGCGCTCAACGACGGAATCATTCCGCAGGAAATTGTCGGAGAAATGGAAAACGTCCTCTCGAACGCAGATCTGGTCAAGTTCGCGGATATGAGACCTGCCGATGAAGCGGGTCGGGCCGCTCTTTCAAAAACCAGTTCGGCGATCATCGGGACAGAGAAAGAATTTACAGCCCGACAAGATGCGCTTCGGGAAGAAGCGGATCGGGCGGAGGCCGGAAATAGAGATGCCGATCAGGCCGACGATCAAGAAGACGAAGCAATCGACACCGAAGACGACGCCGCTGAACCCAGACGCGTTCAAGAGCAAAATTTCGGGGCGCCCCGGGACGGCAATCATGAATAGCCCAGCCACACACTCTACCGTGCCCTCTGAGCGACTGCTTGCTCGATTGGAGAAGGCAACTTCTCTTTGCGTGCTTACAGGAGCAGGCATAAGCGTGGAAAGTGGATTGGCTACTTTTCGCGACCCAGGGGGTCTTTGGGAAGAATACAGCCCCGCGGACTTGGCTAACGAAGCGGCGTTCAGACGAGATCCTCAGCTGGTTCAGGGGTGGTATCAGGCTCGGCTCAAACAGGCATTAACCGCCGAGCCCAACGAGGGGCATCTGGCGCTCGTGGAGCTTGAGAAATTTTATGAGCCATTCCTTCTCGTCACTCAAAACGTGGATACGCTCCACAAACGCGCGGGCAGTATTAATATGGTCGAGCTGCACGGAAATATCGTCGACGAACGATGCACCGATTGCAGTAAACCACCGGTAGACGAAGTGTTCTTGGAAGATGGACTCCGATGTTGTGGGTTTTGCGGCGGTTTGTTACGCCCGGGGGTGGTGTGGTTTGGGGAATCTCTTCCAATGGATCCAATTGAGAGAGCAACAGACGCCGCCATCTCGTCGGATGTTTTTCTCTCGGTAGGCACGAGCTCTATAGTGTATCCCGCCGCGGGATTGCCTTTATTGGCGAAGCAGAACGGAGCCTACGTGGTAGAGATTAATGTCGAACCCTCGGCCCTTTCGTATGCGATGGATGAAGTGGTACTCGGACCGGCCGGCGACATATTGCCTGTCCTGGCTGCACACATGCGATCGTTCAATAATCGCGAAGAACTCGAACGAATCACGAATCGTTAACGGACTGAACGAAATCTGACACAACATGGAATTTGCTCAACCTCAGTGGCTTGTCCTGCTTGCGCTGGTTCCCCTCTCAGGGCTTCGCTCGTGGTGGATGGCGCGTCGGTCCTTGGGGCTCCGCTACAGCGCGGTAGAAACGATTCGCCACGGCCCTAAAACGTTTCGGAATCGGATACGGGCTTTACCGGCGGTACTGCGAATGGCGGGGCTAACCCTCGCGGTTCTAGCGATGGCGCGACCACAAGAACAGGATGTGGTGCAAGAACGCTATGCAGAGGGCGTAGATATCGTGATGGTTCTAGATACGTCCACGTCGATGCGTGCGGAAGACTTCCGACCCAACCGGTTTGAAGCGGCCCGCGCGGTTGGCGCAGAGTTTATCAGCAAGAGGACTTCAGATCGCGTGGGGCTCGTCGTCTTTGCGGCCAAGGCATATACACAGGCCCCGCTGACATTGGACTATGATTTTCTACTGGAAATGCTGGATGAAGTGCAGGTCGGCGTTATTGAAGACGGAACAGCGATTGGGACCGCCCTGGCTATGGCCGTCAATCGCCTGAAGAACACCGTAGCAGAAAGCAAGGTGATTATACTTCTGACGGATGGCCAGAATAATCGAGGTGAATTAAGCCCTGAAACCGCAGCTGAGATTGCCCGAACGCTGAATGTGAGAATCTATGCAATCGGTGTCGGCGCTCACGGTGAGGCTCCTTTCGTCGTAGACCACCCGTTTGCGGGTCGGCAGCGGCGCATGATTCCAGTTGAGATTGACGAAGAAATGCTCATTTCCGTGGCCAAGATGACCGGAGGTAAATACTTCAGAGCCACCAATAATCAGGCGTTGCGGGAAATTTACGATGAGATTGGAGAACTCGAGAAAACCAAAATCGAAGAGCGAATTTATACGAATTACGAGGAGAAATACGCCGGTTTTCTTTTCCCGGGCCTAGCGCTGATTCTACTCGATATTCTTCTGTCGACCACGTTGCTCCGGAGATTCCCTTAACGCAGAATATTGAATTTATGGATTGGCTTTATCCCGAAAATTACTGGATCGTTGCGGCCGCGCCTGTCGCGATTGTTCTATTCGTGTACGCAACGATCAGACGCCGAAGACTCTCCGATGTCTTCGGCGAGCCGCAACTTGTAAACAAGCTGACCTCGTCCATAAATCGTAGACTCCGTCGCTGGAAGGCAGGCATTACTGCGCTTGGTGTTATGTTCCTGGCACTCGCCTTGATTGGCCCTCGATTCGGAACGCGCCTC
>SMXL01000068.1 GCA_004356385.1 Bacteroidota bacterium | reverse complement strand
TTGGTATCGTATGATAATCGCAAGTTTTTCGAGAAAGGATTCATCTTCGCGGATTCGACGGTCCTGGATGTGTTTGATTTTCAGCTCGTTCAGGGCTCTCCGGACGATATTCTTGCCGTCCCGTTTTCGGTCATCATCTCAGAGACCATGGCCGAAAAATATTTCGGGACGGAAGACCCGGTTGGAAAACTGTTAAAACTTGACGATCTATATGATTTTACAGTGACGGGAATCATTAAAGATGTCCCGGTCCAGTCTCATTTCAAAGCAGACTTTGTTGCCTCTCTTTCCTCTCTCCGAACACCGATCTATGGAGCCAATTTTCTGACACGACCGCTTACGATTCAGATTTATACTTACCTGTTGTTGTCACCTGGAGCGGATCCCGAAGAAGTACGAGCAAAGATAGACGAGTACATCCAGAACACGTCCGCGCAGATCTTGCAGGCGATCGGGGTCACATACGAACCCGTCTTGCAGCCGCTCACCAGCATCCACCTGAAATCCCACATGGACAATGAGATTCTAGCAAATGGGAATCTTGGAAACGTGGTTACTCTATCAGCGATCGCCTTCTTTTTCCTGATTCTGGCCTGTATCAATTACATGAATCTGGCAACTGCGCGATCGGCGGGACGAGCGCGGGAAGTAGGCATGCGAAAAGTACTTGGCGCGAACAGACGGCAACTAATTGCCCAGTTCCTGGGTGAATCGACGGTCCTTGCAAGCCTGGCTGTCGTGCTGTCCGTTCTATTCCTCTTCGTCATTCTACCTAGTTTTAATACGCTCACGGGAAAAAGCCTGTCTCTGTTGTCGGCGGGCCTCCTCCCCTCGATCGGCGTCGTCGTCGCAATTGTGATCGTCTGCGGGATCGTTTCCGGTAGTTACCCGGCCCTTTTTCTGTCGTCTTTCCGCCCGGTGGCAGTACTGAAGGGATCATCCGGACGATCGGTTGGATCGATACGGGTTCGACAGGTATTGGTTGTTTTTCAATTTGCGACTTCGATCGTGCTCATCGCAGCGACGGCGGTCGTCTTCCAGCAGTTGGAATTCACCCATAACAAGGAATTGGGATTTGAAACAGAGGATGTCATTGTAGTGGAATTATCGGATCCCCAGATCCGAAATGACTATCAAGCACTCAGAGAACGGGTGGCAGCACTACCGTCGGTTACCAGCGCCTCGGCATCATCGAGCGCCCCGGGATTCCTTATTCAGCGTCAGTTTATCCGGCCCGAAAGCGCGGCACCGGATGAACAGACATTTGCTCAATCTTTCATGGTCGACTATGATTTCATTGAAACGATGGGGATGGAAGTCATTGCAGGGCGATCACATTCCCGGGACTTTCCGGCTGATTCTCTCGGTGCGTTCATCCTCAACGAGGAAGGCGTCAAAACACTGGGATGGCCATCCGCCGAAAACGCTATTGGCCAAAGGATTGATTGGGGTCGAGGCCTGATAGGACCGATTGTCGGCGTCGTGAAGAATTTTCACTCCGAATCACTTCACAGCACGATCGAGCCGACGGTTATTACCATCTTCAATCAACAGGCTTATTTCTACCTGTTGGTTCGAACTCGAGCGGGTCGAACGTCTGAAGCGATCGCGAGCGTACAAGAGATTTGGAACGACCTTTATCCGGCCTACGTGTATCAGTTCACGTACCTCGACGACGATGTGGCTCAATTATATGCTTCAGATCAACAGCTGGGTACCATGTTTGGGGTATTTGCGGCGCTTGCGATAATCATTGCCTGTCTAGGCTTATTTGGTTTAGCTTCATTTTCTGCAGAGCAACGGACGAAAGAAATAGGCATTCGAAAAGCGCTGGGCGCATCCATCAACAGCGTAGTCATCATGCTCTCCCGCGAGTTCGCGATCTATGTGTTAATAGCCTTCGTGATCGCCGCTCCATTCGCCTTTTTTGCCATGCAGAAATGGCTGGATACATTCGTTTATCGAATCGATTTTAGCTTTTGGACACTCCTTGTGGTTGGGCTGCTGGCGCTCGTTATTTCACTTGCGACGGTTTCCTTTCAGACGGTACGTGCTGCCACCGCCAATCCTGTCGACGCCCTGCATCATGAATAGAGGACGGTCAGGACTCGGTAACTTTCGAACCGTATTATTATCCTTCAATCATTCGAACGACGCCATTTCGAAATCGCCATGATCAGACTGGAAAAAATCAGCAAGTCGTATCTACATGGCTTCAATAGAAGCTTTGTTCTTAGAGATATTAACATAGAGGTGGAGGAGGGCGAATTTCTGACGATCATGGGGCCGTCCGGCTCGGGTAAATCGACCTTGCTCCACATCCTGGGGATGCTCGACGAGCCCACCACCGGTGCGTACTATTTCTTCGACAAACCGGTTCACAAATTCAGGGAACGCAAGCGCACAGAGCTCCACCGGGAGTATATCGGATTTGTATTTCAGGCGTACCATTTGATTGACGACCTGACGGTCTACGAAAACCTCGAAACCCCCCTTCTCTATAAGAAAATTAAGGGTGGGGAGCGGAAGAGCATGGTGGCCGAACAGTTGGACCGATTCAGCATCGTGGCAAAGAAGGACCTCTTCCCGAGCCAGCTCTCGGGCGGTCAGCAGCAACAGGTTGGTGTGGCCAGGGCTCTAATCATGCAGCCTAAATTGATATTAGCGGACGAACCGACCGGCAACCTCCATACAAGTCAAGGGGTAGTCGTCATGGATTGGTTCAAACGACTGAACGAGGAGGATGGCGTCACCATCATACAGGTTACACACTCGGATCGTTGGGCCACATACGGCAAGCGAGTCATTCAATTGTTGGACGGGCGAGTCGAATCGGACACGGCTAAGACGAAGGCTGAAGCGGTTGGTGTGTGACAGGCCCAACGGCTGGTGTTGGCTGGTGTGGAACCGCGATGACGACCGGTACCGTTACCTTTTGCGCTTCGCAACGGGTCGCTCGAGTAATTCTTCTGCGCGCTCGGTGTCGAGATCTGTAGCGCGAAGGAAGTAAATGGCCCGAAGCCGCTCTGTCTGATCTGATGTCAAATCGCCGTTATTACCCAGATGCTGGACGCGTGAACTGAATGCGACGTGCAGTGCGATGGCCGCGGCAACCGAAATATTGTAACTCTGGACGAATCCCGCGACGGGTAGGACACAGGTCGAGTCAGCAAGCTCGAGCATCTGTTGGGAAACTCCCGAGAGTTCGTTTCCAAAAACGAGAGCTGTTTTCTTTCGGAAATCAACGGTCTCGATGGGTTCGGCTGCTTCGTCGAGATGAGTTACGACGATGCTGTAGCCGTGATCTTTCAGAAATTTCGCGCACCCGGCTGCTGAATCCCATTCATGGATATCGAGCCACTTGTGAGCTCCTTGTGTCGTTCGGGTCGACTGCTTGAAAGGTTGGGAATTGGTGATTGCGTGGAATAAATGAAAACCCAGAGCTTCGGCGGTTCTCATTACGGCACTGACGTTGCCCGTATTTAGCACGCCCTCCACAACAGTGGCCACGGTCTCGGACCGCGCTGACAACACGTCTTCGATCCGATTTCTTCGCTCTGGCAGTAACAGCTCTTCGAGGGTCGAGGCGATGTGACCCGGTCCAAACCGGTTGATCATCGCTTCTTCCCAACGCGCCCGTTCGCCGCGCCGAAGCAATTCGCCCACGATCTGATCAACCTCTTCGGGATTCACTGGATTGGCCATCCGAAACTCTCGATATTCCGACTCCGAAACAATATAGGTTCTTCGTCTATTGGCCGTCTGTGCGTAGCTTCATCCGTCCATCTTATACCCAAGAAATATGGTTCTTGAAGGAAAAACTGCGATAATAACCGGAGCCTCGGCGGGCCTTGGCCGTGATTTCTCCAAAGCATTGATCGAAAAAGGTGCCACCGTGTTTGGTCTTGCGAGACGGCTTGAGAAACTGGAAGAACTCGCTGACCGACTCGGACCGAATTTTCGTGGTATTGAATGTGATGTATCGGACGAGGAACAGGTTGGAAACGCATTCGAGTCGATCTCGAGTCAGTCGGATCGCCTGGACGTGTTAGTCAACAACGCCGGACTCGGTCGTTTCGGACTGCTGGAAGATCTATCAGTCGAGGATTGGGACGTACAAATGGCCACCAACTTGCGCGGCGTCTTTTTGTGCACAAAAGCCGTATTGCCAGCCATGAAGAACCACAATAAGGAAACAGGATTTGGAGGACACATTGTAAATATCTGTTCCGTGGCGGGACTGGTCGGGAATCCCCAAATCAGCGCATACAACGCAACCAAGTTTGGCCTGAAAGGCTTTTCGGAAGCGCTGATGAAAGAAGTTCGCGACGAGGGTATCAAAGTGAGTTGCCTGTACCCGGGCTCCATCCAAACCGACTTTTTCGAAACCGCCGGGGTGGATATATCCAGCTATGCGATGACCCCTGAAGACGTCACGTCGAGCCTCATCCATGTTCTCGAGACATCAGACAACTACCTGGTATCCGAAGTGGCGATGCGCCCTCTTCGCGTCAATGGTTGATATGCAGCCACTCGGCCTTATTATCTTCGACGAGCCAACGCATATGACCAGACAGGCAGTGAGATGAAGAGACGAGAATTTGTTCGAAAAGCGACGGCAGGAGTTGTGGGGGGCACCGTCGGTGGGACCGTACTCAGCGCGTGCGGTTCATCCAGTGATGAATCGGGTACCAAATCGGGCGCCGCAGCCGTGCAAACGCGTCCGCGCGTCCGTTGGCGTCTGGTTTCCAGCTTTCCCAGATCGTTGGATACGATATATGGTGCTGCTGAAGTACTCGCAGATCGGGTCTCTTCGCTTACAGATGGTCGGTTCACAATCCGATCGTTTCCCGCCAATGAGCTGGTCCCGTTCGATCAGGTCTTTGATTCGGTACAAAAAGGAACCGTCGCGATCGGACATTCAGCCAGTTATTACTACATCGGGATCAATGAAGCGTTCGCGTTCGATTGTACGATTCCGTTCGGACTGACGGCTCGACAATTGAATGCGTGGCTGTATCACGGTGACGGAATGGAACACCTCCGACCTCTGTTCGCCGACCACAATATGATCAACTATCCGGGCGGGAATACGGGCGTTCAGATGGGCGGGTGGTTCCGACGAGAAATCAATTCGTTGTCCGATCTTCGCGGTATAAAAATGCGCATCCCGGGTCTTGGTGGTAAGGTGATGGACGCGATGGGTGTAACGGTTCAGGTGCTCGCTGCAGGAGACATATACACTGCGCTTGAGCGCGGCGCCCTTGATGCCACCGAATGGAGCGGACCGTATGACGATGAAAAACTGGGGTTCTACCAGGTGGCCAAACACTACTACTATCCGGGTTGGTGGGAACCGGGTCCAGGACTCAGCTTCTACATAAACCGGGATGCGTTTGCAAAGCTTCCATCGGACTATCAGGCCGCGCTCGAAGCGGCAGCTGCCGAAGCGAATGTAGATATGATGTCCAAATACGACGCCCGGAATCCACCGGCGCTGACGCGCCTGCTGGAAGCAGGCGTCCAATTGCATCCGTTCCCTGACGACATCATGATAGAGGCGAAGAAAATTTCGACGGAACTACAGGAAGAAGCCGTTAAAGCGGATTCGATGTATCGCGGGATGTATGAGGCATATACTAAGTTCCAGGCCGAGTCCAGCCGGTTTCTAAAGACTTCCGAGCAGACATTCACGAATTTCGCGTTTGGGTAACAGCGTTTCTCGCGATGGACCTTCCTCACATTACTGTCTTCTGCGCATCCAGCAATCTCGTAGACTCCCGTTATTCAGACGTTGCAGAACGCATGGGCAGTTCGCTGGCTAACCGGAAGATTACACTGGTTTATGGGGGTGGCGATGTGGGTCTGATGGGTGTTATGGCGCGATCGGTTCACGCCAATGGCGGTCGGGTCGTCGGTATCATCCCGCATGCATTGAGGTCGATTGAGGGCGTTGCCTATGAAGTCGCAGATGAGCTGATCATGACCGATACGATGCGGGAGAGAAAAGCAAAAATGTATGAGAGGGCCGATGCATTTGTCGCGTTGCCTGGCGGTATCGGTACGCTGGAGGAATTCATGGAAGTCATTACACTCAAGAAACTCGGATATCACGACCTGCCCATCGCGCTCGTAAACACGGACGGGTTTTATGATCTCCTCATTGAGTTTTTTGGAGAATTATTGGATTCACGGTTTTTGTCTAAGTCCGAGCCGGCGCTTTTCGAGCTCGTCAACGAGCCAGATGCGATTTTTGAGACGGAATCATTTCGGCTGGCCTTCAGTGGCGCGGTTTCCGCTGGTTGACCCGGATTGCTTTCTGCGGTACGATTTCCTGAGGTGCTAGTCGGCATCCTCAGGGACTGGAATTTTCGTATCGTACTTCACCGTTGACAGCACGAACGACGTATGGATCTTAGAGATTTCCAACGAGCCGGTGAGTCGGTGGAGAAGAAACTCCTCGATCGTGCGGATATCGGAAGCGACGACTTTGAGAAGGAAATCACTGTCGCCGCTGACATGATAACATTCGAGCACCTCGGGGAGCTGTCGAACATGTTTTCTAAACGCGTCCACGTGCTCAACCCCGTGTTTCCCGAGTGACACGTTAATAAATGCGATCGTGTCGCGATTGATCATTCGGGCGTCGAGGAGTGCAACGAATTTTACGATATAACCGTGGCTGCGTAGTTTTCTCACACGATCCAGGGTCGTGGCTGGAGCCAGTTCGATCCGTCGAGCCAGTTCAACATTGGTCATACTGCCATCGTCCTGAAGAAGATTTAGAATTCTCCGGTCCGTTTTGTCGAGGCTTTTCAGTGTATTTCGTACCATGATTGGTCCAGAATTATCCGGATTAGGGGGCTGACGGATCGATTTATCGAATAATATTTGGAATTATAGGCGTTTTTTAGGACAAAATTCAGTTTTATCCCATCCGTTGAAGCCACAGTCTGCTGAATCAATCAAGCCATGAAACTCCCGACTCCGACGTCCCATCATTTACCGGTGCACCGAACGGCCAGATTTTTCACCCTTGGCGAAATTCATCCAGCAGTAAATGAAGTCTGGTTCGTCCTGCATGGGTACGGGCAGACAGCCCTTGAATTTGCCCAACCATTTAGAGTGCACCAGCGAGCGAATCGACTCATCGTCATCCCGGAGGCGCTGTCTCGTTTTTACCGAAGGAATCGGGACCGAGAGATCGGTGCATCTTGGATGACTTCGGAGGATCGAAAATTCGAAATCCGAGATTACGTGAACTATTTGAATCGACTCTACGAATCACTGATCGAAAAGGGAATCAGTACGGACGCGGCCGTCGTAGTCCTCGGGTTCTCTCAAGGCGCAGCCACGGCATCTCGCTGGTTGACTTCGGATACGGTCTCCGCCAGCCGACTCATTCTCTGGGGCGGGCAGCCTGCGTTCGAACTATGTAACGAAAACTTTCAGGCCTCAATCACGGCTTCGTTGACAACCCTGGTTACAGGATCATCCGACCAGTACATGTCCACCGATCGCGCGCGAGAGGTCGCGTCGCTTATCTCAACGGACACCCGTCCAGTAGAGGCCATGATTTTTGATGGTCCTCACGAGATTGACCCGGCAATGCTGGCGCAATTGATGGGCGATGAATTTGAGGAATCTGTCCAGGGATGAGAGTCCCGGTAAAGACATGACCTGAAACATCTTTCCCGGCGCCCATGACCTCTAAAACGACCAGGTCACGAGTCCCGGGAACCGGATGATCAGCAGCAGACCGATTGCCTGGATCACGATGAATGGGATGACCCCCCGATAAATGGAGGCTGTCGTTACCTCAGGCGGGGCTACCCCTCGGAGATAAAAAAGAGCGAATCCAAAGGGCGGCGTCAGAAATGACATCTGGAGATTCATTCCGATCATCACACCAAACCAAACCAGATCTACTCCCAAGGCTGCTGCTGCAGGTACGATCAACGGAATAATGATAAAGGCTATCTCGAAAAAATCGATAAAGAAACCCAGCAGAAAAACGGCCAGATTCGCTACGATCAGAAGTCCAACAACTCCGCCCGGAAGACCCGTGAGAAGATCCTGGATCCACAGGTCTCCATCCAATCCCCTGAAAACCAGCGCAAACGCTGTAGATCCGATCAACAGCAGCATGACCATAGAAGAAAGTCGGGTCGTTTCCTCCATGGTCTCCTTCAACGCTTTGAGCGTGAGTCGTCGATTTGCTGCGGCCAGAGCGATAGCTCCCATCGCCCCGAGTGCACCCGCTTCCGTGGGGGTCGCCACCCCTGCGAAAATGCTTCCCAATACTAAAAGGATCAGGACGAGTGGTGGCACCATAACAAGAGCCACTCGTTTCAAAAGAGCTAATCCTTTGATGTCCCGTTTTTCCAGGGGTAGCGCAGGCGCACTCTGCGGTTTAAAAAGGGCTACCAGTCCTGCATATATGGCGTACATAATTGCCAGGGCGACTCCCGGAACGAGTGCGCCGACGAACAGATCTCCAACGGGAATTCCCATCTGATCGGCCAGCACAACGAGAACAATACTTGGAGGAATAATTTGACCGAGCGTACCGGAAGCCAGGATCACTCCCGTCGACAACTCATCCGAGTATCCGTAGCGCCGCATAACGGGTAACGAAATCATCCCCATGGCCACTACCGATGCTCCGACAACACCGGTTGCCGCAGCTAGCAAGGCCCCAACAAAAATAACTGCGAAAGCAAGACCCCCTCGAAGCCCACCAAATAGCTGACCGATGGTTATCAATAGATCTTCGGCCAGTCGGGATTTGGCCAGCATCGTTCCCATGAAAATGAAAAACGGTATGGCGAGCAGCACGTAGTTCGACATGATCCCGAACGTGCGGTCGGGAAGAGCCAATAGAAGAGACCAGTCAAACAACCCGGCTTCCACGCCGATAAAAGCGAAGAGAATTGCCGTGCCTCCCAGAGCGAATGCTACGGGGAAGCCTGTGAATATCATCGCCAGGACAGCTAGAAACATGAGGGGCCCCAACCACTCTTCCATCAGCCCATTTCCTCCCGGCCGAGTGACTCATCATCCTGAAATCGCAGGAGGATGGCTACCTGGCGAATTCCCATGGAAATTCCCTGCACCATAATGAGCAAAAACGCGATGGGAATAACCGTCTTTATGGGGTACCGTGGAAGGCCTCCGGGATCGGGAGACATCTCCAGAACCGACCACGAATTGTAAACGGCCGGCCACGCGACGATGATCATCAGCAGGCAGAACGGGATCAGAAACAGGATTACTCCAGCAAGATTAATGGCTGCCTGACCGCGCTCACTGAGCCGTGAGAACAAAATGTCCACACGAACATGCGCGTCGTGTTTGAGCGTGTAGGCGGCTCCAAGCAGAAAAACGATGCTGAAGAGATACCATTGGAGTTCCAAATACGTGTTGGAACTAAGACCCAATCCAGTATATCTGTCCAAATATCGTACAATCGCGTTGTACGAGCCGACCACGACCATAGCCAGCGTAAGCCAATACAGCATTCGCCCGAATCGCTCGCTGAATCGGTCAATCGCATCGGCAATTCTTAGAAGACGGGGCATTCAAAGGTCGCGTCGGGCTGAACAGGGACGCAAAGTACGAGGCCGGTCAAGGAGTTGCTACGAGGGCAGATTTTACCCAGATAGATTCTCAGTAGCGATAGTCGATGAGTTATCGTCTTTCGATTCGTCCGATGAAGCGGCCGAATCTTCCTCTGCAGAACGATCCCGCGCGGACAAATTCCCGCCGTATCTCGAGAGTCGTTTCTTGAGATCCATCTCGGCGTCCCTCGATCGATAGTATTCGAGGCGCTTTACGATATCCTTCTCGTAGCCTAGTCCAGACGGTTCGTAGAAATACGTTCCCTGCATGGCCTCGGGTAAATACTGTTCTGGTACATAGTGTGCTGAATAAGCGTGTGGATATTTGTAATCTGCCCCGTGTCCCAGGCCTTTGGCATCCCTGTTGGCATCTTTTAGTTTATTGGGCACATCCAAAGATTGCTCATCTTCGACGTACTTGAGTGCGTCAAAAAATGCATACGACGAATTGCTTTTGGGTGCGGTAGCCAGGTATAGACAACATTCCGAAAGTAGAAAGCGGCCCTCCGGCATCCCGACATATTCGAATCCCTGTGCGCAGGCGGCCGCCACCTGAAGCGCTCTGGGATCCGAGAGTCCAATGTCTTCGGCAGCAAAGATGAGCATCCGTCGGATAATAAAACGCGGGTCTTCACCCGCATAAACCATGCGCGCCATCCAATAAAGGGAGGCGTCTGGATCGGAGCCGCGCAGACTCTTGATGAAAGCGCTGATCGTATCGAAATGCACGTCCCCTTCCTTGTCATATAAGACTGCACGTTTCTGGATACTCTCTTCGGCGACGTGGAGCGAAATGTGCCTTGCGTCGGATTCGTCCGGGGTGGTCGTTTCAACAGCCAGTTCGAGAGCATTCAACAAGGATCGGGCATCCCCATTGGCCGTTGAGACAAGATGATTCCTCGCGTCCTTGTCGAGAATCACGTTCAATTGACCGTATCCTCTCTCCTCGTCTTTTAGCACGTGATCCAGCACTCCATTCAGCGACGTTTCATCCAGCGATTGAAGTTCAAAGATTCGGGATCGGCTGACAAGCGCCTTGATCACTTCGAAATACGGGTTCTCAGTCGTTGCGCCGATAAAGATGACCGTCCCGTTCTCGACGTGGGGAAGTAACGCATCCTGTTGAGCTTTATTGAATCGGTGCACTTCATCCACAAACAGGATGGTTCGACGTTGATGCAGACGCTGGAGCTCGGAAGCGGAATGAATGGCTGCTCGAATATCTTTGACACCGGCAAGTACCGCATTCAATGTCACGAAGTGCGCTTTCGTCGTGTTCGCGATGATGCGAGCGAGGGTTGTTTTACCTGTACCCGGAGGTCCGTAAAAGAGTACCGAAGAAACCCGATCCGCTTCGATCGCTCTCCGCAGAAGGCTTCCCGATCCCAGAATATGATCCTGTCCAACGAACTCCTCCAGGGTTCTAGGCCGCATTCGATCGGCCAGCGGGGCTTGGGTCGCCCGATATCGGAGAGTTGCTGAATCAAACAAATCGTCCATGGCAGGCAAGTTTAATGTGATGGCAGAAGGTTTAGCTCGCCGATAACCTCGCGGATCCCTGCCTCGAAGAGGCGAGCACCACCCTGGGATGGATGTCGTACGTATCTGGCGTTTGCTCCGATCCGGACCAGAGCATTTTCTGCCTTACGCCCGACGGCAAGGATAATTTTGGGATTGAAGAAGCGCACGATCGCCTCCAGTACGGGTAAGAAACGATTGATTTCTATCTGGCGGGGCGTCCGAATGGAGAGGGGATTATTCACATGGTGAGGGTGCAGCGGTACCGTGTTCCAAGTAAAGATAGATCCGTAGTACGGTGAGAGCAGTCGCCAGTATATGCCCGCGCTGTATTCGGAATAAGGCTTTTCACGCCGGCTTGACTGACGCCCGCTAAGTGGAAAATCGGGGTCCAACAGCTGACTTTCGCTCGTGATCGGAACTCCCGAAAAGCGACAGCCCCAGGGGCCTGGAGCCTCGGCGATCAGGAGTAGATCGACACCTTTATCGTGATCGAAGATGTAACGACGCAGATTTTCCCGTCGAATCACCGACGCCGCCTCCACGTCGACGTCGGCATTGATCGAGCTGTACGGATTGAAAAGATCTGCAGTCGATACTACGTTAAAAACCTGATTCTCTATCACGCTCCAAAGATCCTACATTCCTGCAAGAACTATGTCGAATGGGTGGTCTGGATTTGTCCTCCGAAGTTAGTTCAGTCAGCTATCGTCGACAACGAGCGATGTTGGCTGGAGATTCGCAGTAGACTCGGCGAATTTTCGTTGCAAAGAACCGTTTTGAAGTTTCGTGAGGAGCATACGTAGCGTGAATTGGTTACTATCGAGACCAAGCGTCAACACTTGGGGGTAGAAGGGTTTCCATTAAAGGACTAGATCTATTGAAATGCCATGGGCTCGGCGAAACTGATATTGGGTGAGAAGGAAATTGAGCTACCGATAACGATCGGTTCTGAAGGCGAGATTGGTCTTGGAATTAAATCGCTACGGGCCGAAACGGGCGCCATTACCCTTGACTCAGGATACGCGAATACCGGATCTTGTGAGAGCGCAATCACCTTTATCGATGGCGAGAAGGGCATTCTACGCTATCGAGGGTACTCAATCGAAGATCTCTGTGAGCACTCGACTTTTCCGGAAGTTTGCTACCTGCTCGTATCCGGATCGCTTCCCTCGGCCGAGGAGCTGGATACTTTCGAGCATGATCTAACCCATCATAGCCTCATTCATGAGGACATGAAAAAATTCTTCGAGGGCTATCCACCAAATGCTCCACCCATGAGCGTGCTCTCGACGATCACGGCTTCTCTATCGGCCTACTATCCCGTGAATGACGATCCGGAGATTTCCGAGCTGAATATCATTCGATTGCTCGCGAAGCTCAAGACCATCGCCGCATTTGCCTTTAAAAAATCAATCGGCCAGGCTTATGTCTATCCCAGAAATGACATGACCTATGCGGGCGATTTCCTGCACATGATGTTCGCCGTCCCGTCGGAGGATTATGTGCTGGATCCGCTCATCGAGCGAACACTCGATTTGCTGCTCATTCTCCATGCCGATCACGAGCAGAATTGCAGTACTGCTACCGTTCGCATGGTGGGCAGCAGCGATGCAAATCTGTTCTCATCGATATCTGCTGGAATCAGTGCGCTCTCCGGGCCCCTTCACGGCGGAGCGAATGCAGCCGTCATCAAAATGCTCGAAAGGATCCAGGCCGACGGCGGAAATGTCCGCAAATACGTGGATATGGCGAAAGACAAAACTTCGGACTTCCGTTTGATGGGATTCGGGCACCGGGTTTACAAAAACTTCGATCCCAGGGCAAACGTCATCAAGTCAACAAATGATCAGGTTCTGTCTGAACTGGGGGTAGAAGATCCGCTTCTGGACATCGCGAAAGAGCTGGAACGGATCGCGCTGGAGGATGACTATTTTGTTTCCCGGAAACTGTATCCGAACGTAGATTTTTACAGCGGAATTCTATACCGTGCCATGGGTATTCCGACGAACATGTTTACGGTGATGTTCGCCCTTGGTCGTTTACCTGGATGGATTGCCCAATGGATAGAAATGAAGAAAGATCCGGGGAAGCGAATCTACAGACCTCGTCAGATATATACGGGTTCCGGGTCACGACCCGTTGTGCCCATCGCCGATCGATGATCCTCTACCGGTCCATCATTCGATGGCTGTCGTCGGAAAAGTCGGGTAAATCATTTCGTATAAAGGAGGACGTACTGATTACGACCGAAATGCGTAGAGCCGTGGGTTCACGGCTGTTGGTGACGACTCAACCACCGTCCATGCGTTTTGCATGGTCACAGCAAGCTTAAGACACACTTTACCTGCGCCCTCGTGTGGGAATCTCCTTTTATCTAGGAGATAATGAGGAAAAAGCCCCGATTGATGAGCTCGACTATGGTATGGATAAACGAATCGTCTTGAGGAAGTTGCTCGACGGCGAGCCCCTCGCGCCCCGTCAAACCGGCCAGAATCGTTGCGTATTTGGCGTCTACAGCATACTCCTCGCCGCCGGCAAAAAGAATAAGTGAACCATCCAGCAATTGGTCGTACATAATCATTGAAACCGAGGATGCCTGCACGCGGCAGCCTTTTTCCCCATGCTCCTGAAGCTCTGCAGACGTAATCACCGATTTCCGTGCCGGCGGTAACCATCCGCGACTTGATCGAGACAAATATCTTCCCAACCATCGATCGAATCCTTCAGTCTCCAGCATGGACTCCGAAACAGCTTCGCGAGCAAATTCCTTTAATTCCCTTGAGATTCGCCCAGGCTCCCCTTCCCCTGAAACCCGGCTACCGGAAAAGGGCGTTTCATCGATACCCGCCACAAACAGGTGTTCGACAAAAGCACTTACCAGATCTTTTTTCGATGGAGCCCGGCACCCGATCGAATAGGTGAGACACTCTCCTACCGCCGTCCCGCGATGGGCAATACGAGGAGGCAAGTAGAGAAGGTCTCCTGGCTCAAGGATCCAAGTATCCGTGGGTTCAAACTCCGACAGGATTCGAACGTCGAGGTCCGGTACCAACTCCTCACTTTCAGCGGGCGCTCCCTCAATCTCCCATTTCCGCTTACCGAATCCTTGAATCAAAAATACGTCGTAATGATCAATGTGGGCGCCCACACCGCCGCCGTCGGTCGCATAGCTGACCATGATGTCATCGATCCGCCAATTGGGAAGAAACGGGACCACCTTCAACAGCTCTGAAACCTCAGGTACTAACCGGTCAACCTCCTGAACAAGAAGCGTCCAGTCAGCTTCTCCCAGGCGGTTGAAATCGTCTTCCTCAAACGGTCCGAAACGGGCTTCCCATTCGTATTCGCCACCAGACGTCAGAATGAGGCGACTGTCCACGTCGTCTCTTTGGGCAAGATTGATCAGGTCTTCGGATTTGAGCGGAGACAAAAACCGGGGCCAGGCTGAACGAACAAGCAGTGGTCTTTTCTGCCAATAATCTCGAAGGAACTCCTCGACCGTGATCTCACCAAACAATGATTCGGGAATATCCATCGGCTCACTTCAGAATATCCATTTGAATAATTCAATGAGGGGCCAGACGAGCAAGGCAGCCATTAGCCACGCCACCCATCTTACAGAATTTGACGTTTCAGGAAACTCATAGCCACAATACGAACAGGTCGACTCGTCTTGGTCTACTGATAAAGCGCAGGATGGGCATTCTCGACTTAGACTCACGTGACCCTGCCTAATCGGATATCGGACGGAATTCCGTATCGGAAATAACCACGTGAGGTACGTCATTCACGTCCCAATCCCAGACAAGTCCTTTGGCCGTTTGATCGGCATGTTCTTTTCCGTACAACAGTTCGACGAGATACAACGCCGGTTCATAGCTCATACCCCCGCCAACCGACGTGATAAATTTCCCGTCTTGAACAAATCGAGCGTCGAATCGAACATGAACGTCGGGAAACGCATCGGCAAACGCCTGCCGGTCTCCTGGAAAAGTCGTCGCTGTCCTTCCGTTCAATTCGCCGGTCGCCGCCAGCGGAAACGCACCGTCGCAAAGTGTGATTACATATTTGGCGGTTTCTACAGCCTCATGCAGCCAGGTCACAAACGGTTCATTCTCGAGGTCTGTCGTCATGCTGCCGTGGGTACTCGGAATAACCAGAATATCAATGTCCGGTGCATTGTCGAATGAGAAGTGAGGCATGATCGTGATCCCTTCGAATGAGGTGAGTGGAAGCCCATCCTCGGACACGATGAAGGGCTCGATGTATTCATTCTCGTTCCTGAATATCGAATGGTGAAGTACATCGTACGGCGCCATCAATTCTGAATTGAAAACGCGGTCCATGATGACGAATCCCGCCGACAAAATCCGATCGTTGTTGGTCGAGGCCAGCGCGATAGGGTTCGACACGGCGCGCGCGTCATCCGTTTTCTCGGTTCGGCCCCGCCGCGTGTAAATCACGGCGATCACCAGGACAACGATCCCAATTCGAAGCCAACGCGACCTTGTGAATAGCTGAATTAAACTCATTTTTAACCCTAATTGTCGGACTCGTACGCTACCTGGAGCCAGTTTCTGATATCATCGTCGACTTCCTCTACGCTCGACACCGGAATTCGATGCGTGATTCGATCTCCCTTTTGAAGTCCGCCTGTATCGACCAATCGATCTGAATAGGGTTCACTACAGCCTTTGAGCGCGAGACCCAGGTCAATCCGCGTGAGGGTTGTTGGTTTAATCTGCGCGATTACGCGTCTCCTATATAGAGGAATCATTGTTGTGCACGGACTCGCGGCGACGTCGTCTCCCAGGTCATACCCAATCCTCATGAGTTCGTCATGAATGGGTCGCAAGTGCGCCTTCTTCCCATCGTATAGATCCTCCACATATTGCACCGCCACCTCCAAATAACTGTTGTCATCGTAATACTCAGGATTGGATCCATGAGTCGCATTTTCAATCAGAGATGCTGTCGTCCCGCCGAGACCGTGCTTCGTCTTGAGCCACGACCGTCGTTCCTCTCGCTCTTTCGGTCCTTCTGATTGAAGCAATTCACTCCACTCATCGAGCGAACGTCCTGTCTTGTCGGGCAGGTTTACGATAATCTTACGCGCATAGGCGACCGACGGATGGACCCGATATATCTCACTTCTATTTTTCATTTTCCCGCTAGCCGTGTTCATTATTTCCGTCTGATTGACAGAATCTCAATGGGCGGCTGGAGCTGTTGTACTTCGTGGGGTGACATTTGAATGGCTCGAAGAACGTCGCCACCCGAAATCACCTGTCCAAACGCGGCAAATCCCTGCCCGTCCGGATTTCGTTTCCCACCGAAATCCAACTCGGGCTGATCATCTATACAGAAGAAGAACGAATGAGTGGCTGAATCCGGTCCACCCCGCGCCATCGAAATCGTTCCATCAAGGTGTTTCAGACCCGTTTCCGATGTTCGCTCGAGAAGGATAGGCTCGAAGAAGCTGGCCGTCGTGTCTGATCTGGCTCCTGCTTGAACGACAGCGATCCGAATGGAATCCTGGGGTTGATTGCCGGCGTGAACTGTTCGAAAAAATGACCCTCCGTCGTAGAATCCCTGGTCGACATAGCGAAGGAAATTGGCCGCCGTTACAGGAGCCTGAATCTCGTCGATCTCGACCTGGATCTGGCCCAGGGTTGATTGGATGATAATCGTTGGATTTTCGGCGGATGTGTCGAAATCTTCCTCCCCAGGAGCGCAACCAATCGTGACTGCCAGAAAGACCATTGGAATCCGTAGATGCCAGAGACGAACTTCCATATCTCGATCGTGCGTCACTTCCGCCGCGTCAGACCTGTGCCGCAAGTTCATCCAGAAGAGCCTGCTTTGCTTCATCGCCAAGTCTATCTATCGAACGGTCTTCTTTTCCCGGTCCTTTCAGGCGATCTGGTTTTTCGCGTGCGTTCAAGTCTCGATCCAACCAATCGAGAAGGAAAGTGGCGACCACTGCTGCGAATGCTCCGTAGATCAATGCGCGAATAAATCTAGTCATATCCGAAGCCGGTCTACTGATTTTGGCGGGTCCTAAACATACGCATCTGAAGGGATCAGGAAAAGCACTCGCGTGTGATCGTCTGAAAAGCGATATCCATAACGGAGCACCGGTTCACTCGCCGACCTGACCGAGGAATTTCAGATCGTGTTAGCACAGTGAAAAATTGTTATTATGGCCTGATTTCATTACGATTCAGGTCCGTACTCCCCCGGGTACGCAACTGTTCACGCACTGTGATCCTCCGATTGGTACACCTACCTCAAATGTCGAATCCTAGATTCATTTGGTATCGCCTTCCTTCGGTTTGGTTAGGCCTCTTTATTTTTACGCTGCACCTAGTCTTTGGTGTTACAGCGTTGGACGTCAGTGCACAGCAGCAGAGTGACCTGGGATCCAGAAATATAGAACTGGTTGGTCACGTGACGCTCGAGGGGTTGACGACGGCCACCAGTGAGACGAATCCGGTCCAGCTGTCGCCCGAACCTAGCCCGGGGCAGTTGGTGATCGAGCAAGATGCGGGACGGCCTTTTGTTTATTTGACGCGACCAAATTATCCGTCAGGAGTTGTGGGGTTTGATGTGTCTGATCCAACACGTCCAAAAATCGTGTTCGAAAGCGCCTGGCCGGGCAGCGTCGATGGGATGAGCGCTACGGACATTACCTATTTCAAACGAGACGACCGATTCTATGTGGTCGTCGGTGCCCAGCATCCGGGGAAAGAATCGAAGAGCGACCTCGGCGCAGTCGTTTTCGATGTAACCGACTTGTCTAACGGAGGCGAGGCGCAAGAAGTGGCCCGGATTCACGTTGGCGGGGGTCTGCACCACCTCTTTGCCTATAGGCATTCGAGCGGAAACAGTCTCCTCTTTGCAACCGGCGGTGGCAACATTCTCGTATATGAAATCGCCTCTGTGTTATCTTCGAATGCCTCACCGGTAGCGGAAATCAGCATTCCAGAAGACGTTCCAAATATCGACTACGGATTCCATTCCGTGTTTGCCGCGTATCATCCTGAAACTGAATCGGATCGACTTTATACGGGTGCCGCCGGGGGATATTTTGTATACGGGGTCACGGATCTCACTGACATTAAGCTCCTGGCCTCTATCAATTCGGCCGCCGTTCAGATCGGTCATACGATTGCACCCACTCCCGACGGCTCGCTTGTGGTAACTACAGCGGGGTATCGGACTGCGCCCGTCCGCGTTTTCGACCTCAGACCGGCTCTGGATGAGACCATCCCGAGGGTTCGAACGGCCATCGGGGCCTGGGCTGCTGATTGGAGAAACTTCGCGGAAAACCTTGTTCTCCGCTGGCCCTTCGTGTTCGTAGCCTCGACAGAAGATGGATTTCAGGCGTTTAACCTGGCCAATCCATCCGAGCCGTATACGGTAGGATATTATCACACGTCAGACGCCCCATCGACGGATTTACCGGGTACGAGCGCTGAGCCTTCGGGAGCATGGGATATCGATGTGCGAAATTCGGACGGACTTATCGTCGTCTCAGACGTCAGTTCAGGGTTTTGGATATTCCGCATGGAGGGATTCGAAGGCTGGGACGGCCGAGGTTGGGGTCTTCCGAATATCTCTGGAGTTCAGGATTGGGACGAAGGCCCACAACATTCGATCTCCTGGCCGGACATAGCGGAGTAACTGTGAGAAATAACTGACATGAACCGTAGTTTTTTTCGAATCGGCGCTTTCGTATTTCTTTCTATGATTCTCGTTGGCTCAACCTTTCTGCAAGCGCGAGCACAGGAAGCCATCGAACAACCCTCACATCCCCCGAACCCCGGCGAACGCGGATCTGCCAACATGCGCGTGATGTCGCACATTCCGCTCGGTGCCCCTGGCACTGTGGCTGACATAGAGATTGAACAGGATCTTTCCCGTCCGTTCGCATACGTACCCCGACGAGGGTCGTCCATCGGTTTTGACGTAATCAGCCTCGAAGATCCCGATCATGCGCGCGTTATCAAGCGCTGGCGCATCGAAAACGAGGACCTGCACGCGGGAGGCGCTACCGACGGCCGATTGTTCGAGCACAAGGGGCGCATGTATTACGTTCAAGGCCTTCAGTTGCGCCAGGGCGGCCCGGATTCAGACGTGGGAGCCATCGTGTTCGACGTGACTGATTTGCCGGACCAGATGACCGAGATAGGTCGAATTCGGCAATCGGAGACGCGCGGGGGCTTTCACAACATATATATGTACCACCATTCGTCGGGAATGCCTCAACTGTACGCTACTTCAGGGCAGTATGCCAAAGTATTCGACATGGGAAAATTCGTGGACGGCGACCTGACCGAAATGGACCCGGTACTCCGGGACGAAAATCGCGAGCTCGTCGCTCTAATACCGATCGCTCAGTCCGAGGGAATGTGGTCCAGAGGCTATCATGACTTCTATGTCGCCTTTCACGAAGAAAGTGGCCAGGATCGATTTTACGGTGGCGGCGGAAGCGGGTACTATGTGTATAACATCACCGATCTCGAAAATCCTGAACTCCTTGTAACAATAACAGGGGTACCGGGCGTATCCTGGGGACACACCTTCACTCCGACTCCGGACGGCAACTTCGCCATCGGTGAAACAGAGTTTCAATATCAGCCCTTGAGAATATTCGATCTGCGCCCGGCCCTGAACGGAGAAGTCGACAATATTGATCATGCGGTAGGCGTTTGGCATGCCGATTGGCAAGCACTGGCTCACAATCACGAGGTGCGCTGGCCGTATGTATTTGTATCCGGATATCAGAGTGGTCTTTCCGTGTTCAATATGGAAGACCCGAAGAATCCGTATACAGTGGCCTATTACGACACGTTTAACGGGATCCATAACAATCGGGCTGAGGCATCTGCGCGACTCGGAAGCCCGTACACATGGAACGTGTACGATGGCGCATGGGGAGTGGACGTACGAAACGCGGACGGTCTGATCGTCGTGAGCGATCAGACAACCGGCTTTTGGGCCCTCAAGATGGACGGATTTGACGGATGGAATGGAGAAGACTGGGGAGTACCCAATATCTCCAGCGGACAAGACTGGGATCAACAATAGATTATCGGAGCACGACTGAGGACTCAACCATGAAATATCTCGCACTCTTTACTTTGGCTCTTTTTTCGGTCTGCTCCAGCGCAAATGCGCAGGGCACATGGACACCTGCCGACCGGGGCTCAGACAATATTACGGTGGAGGGTCACATCCCACTGGGCGGTCGACTCACGGTAACGGACCTGGATATTGAGCAGGAATTATCCCGACCGTATGCCTATGTCGGTCGTGCTTCTCTTCTCGAAGATGGCCCGAAAGGGATGGACATCATCGACT
>SMXL01000067.1 GCA_004356385.1 Bacteroidota bacterium | reverse complement strand
TTCCCGCGCTGCGAACGCAGATAAAAGGCCGGCACTCAGTTTCCAGTCAAACCCAAGTGGACGCATGACGGGCTCGATGAACTTTCCGAGCCTGCCTATCAAACTGAATTCAATTTGTCGGGAAGCTTCGACATTTGCCAGGTCCTGGAGTTGAATTTCCAAAGCGACCGTTCGATTACGACTCAACTCAGGAATCTGATTCAATTCGGATTCAATGACTGCTCGTTGCTCAGCTGCCTCGCTGGGCATCTCCGTCCGCGGATACGTGGCCGCGAACCATATCACGATACTAAAAATGAATATGATTTTGCCCGCGGTGACTACGAACAGTTTGGCTCGATCGTACATGCGCCAGAAAACCAACTTCCACTGTGGTACTCTATACGGCGGAAGCTCAATCACAAAGCTGGAAGTCGGTCCCTTAAAGATACGCCTGAGTACGCCTGCTGCGATAAATGCTGTAACTGTTCCAAGGATGTACAGCGAAAACATGGTGACCCCCTGATATCCGATGGGGCCAAACAGCGTCTCGCTCGGAATAAATGCCGCGATAAACAGCGTATAAACAGGAAGTCTCGCCGAACAACTCATCAGGGGGACGACCAGGATCGTTAAGAGACGGTCGCGCTGACTATCCATGGTTCGAGTCGCCATAATCGCAGGAATTGCACATGCAAAGCCACTCATCATGGGCATCACGGAACCGCCCGTCAGGCCCACACGTCGCATTACACGGTCCATAATAAACGCCGATCTGGCCATGTATCCCGTGCTCTCCATCAGACTCAGAAAAAAGAAAAGAAGTAATATTTGGGGAAGGAATACGATCACATTCCCGACACCGGCTATCACGCCTTCAACCAGTAAATCCGTAGCCATCCCCTGTGGCAAAACGGTCCGAACGAGTGACCCAAGCCGGAGCATGCCGAATTCAATCAGATCCATGGCTGGCGTGGCCCAGGAGAAAATGGATTGAAAAACGAGCAGTAGAATTGCCGCGAAAATGAACGGACCGAACACGCGATGGAGCAGCACCGCATCCAGTCGATCAGAAACTGTCAGCTCCTTGACTTCCCTGAGTTTCGACGTTACTTGTGCCGCAACTTTGCCGAGCCAGTAGTATCGACCCGTAACCTCGGCCTGCGAATAGTTGATATTTTCGTCGTCGAGGCCACCACGCGCGTCGAGGACGGCACGGACAAACTCTTCGTTCTCCCCTTCCCATGTGGCCAGCAAGCGGTCGCTATTCAAGGTTCGCAAACTTTCGGATCTACGCCTTCTCTTCCCCAGATCGGGCCTTAATTCGCCGAGTTTGACCGAGAGAGACTCAACCACATCCTCAATCTCTTGGGAAAGATTCCATCCGGTACGTGCCGGAATCGGTACGTCACCAGACAGCATCTTGCGAAGCTCACTCAAACCTTCTCGCCGAGTCGCGACCATCGGAATAACGGGAGCACCCAGTTCATTCTGAAGCTGCTCCACGTCGATCCTGAATCCTTCATCCTCCAGCTCATCCATCATATTCAGGACGACCACCGTTGGACGGCCTATATCCAGAATCTGGGAGGCCAAATAGAGATTTCGCTCGAGGTGGGTAGCATTGACGACGCAAACGACGACGTCAGGCTCGATTTCGCCCGGAAGCAAGCTCGCGATGGCCTCATATGCGATCTGCTCGTCCAGGGATTTAGGATTCAAACTGTACGAGCCCGGAAGATCGATCACCTCGACTTCTTCGTGGCCCAGTAAACGACCCGACTTTCGCTCAACCGTAACACCGGGATAGTTGCCGACCTGCTGACGCATGCCTGTAAGCAGATTGAAAACGGTCGACTTTCCAGAGTTTGGATTACCCGCGATCAGAACGCTTTTGATTTTCGGCGCTGATACAACAGCGGAATCCGTACCGTGACAACTTTCAGCCATTCATTCTTTCCAGTCCTTAGATCGTAGCCTGATTCACGTGGTTCACAGGATCTGGACGAATATGTGCGCAGCTTCAATTCTACTGATCGCCAGCAGACAATTTTTCACCCTGTAGGCTATGGGATCACCGAACGGGGCTTTCCTGATGACATCTATCGAAGATCCCGGAATCAATCCCAATTCCAATAGACGATCGGAGAGATTGGACGACCAACCCACAACCCGGCAACGGTTACCGGGCTTAATCTCACTCAATTTAAGTGGCATTCTCTGTTGTTCGATTCGGTGTACAATAATTAACTGAACTCGTCAATGATGAGTCAGAGGAGACTGGGGAGGGGTTTCTCAGAAGGATATTCTAATTTAGATTAAGTCTAAATAAGATAAACATCCATATTAATTAATAAACGAAGAACTTATCTGAATTCGCAGGCAGTTAGCGTATTCCCGACCTATTTATACATTCCCGGGTTAAATTTCGTTACAGGGTCGTCATTTGACGATACCCAAAATGATTAAGAAACTCTGCACAACATGGCAACTCGAGTGGTCATAGCAGCCCTATATAAGTTTGTACCGCTATCCGATACGGGTGCGCTTCGAAGTGCTCTACTTGATGTATTGGAAAAACACCGAATAAAGGGAAGCATCCTCTTGGCGCCAGAAGGAATCAACGGAACGGTAGCAGGTAGCCGCGATGATATGGATGCGCTGCTAGAATGGTTCGAGGCAGACGGTCGATTTGACCATCTCAACTACAAAGAATCGTTCGCAGAGAAAAACCCGTTTCTTCGAGCCAAAATTAAACTGAAGAAGGAAATCGTGACGATCGGTATTCACGACGTCGATCCGCTAATAGTGGCCGGCAAGTATGTAGATCCAAAAGATTGGAATGCACTCATCTCAGATCCTGATGTCGTGCTGATCGATGCCCGAAATGAGTACGAGGTTCGGGTAGGTACATTCGAGGGCGCGGTGGATCCACATACGCAATCGTTTACCGAGATTCCGGAGTTCCTCGACGAACATCTTGGCGCGGACAAAAATGTCCGCGTGGCCATGTTCTGCACGGGTGGAATACGGTGTGAAAAATCTACGTCGTACCTAAAGAATAAGGGAATCGACCATGTGTATCACTTGAAGGGAGGAATTCTAAAGTACCTGGAAGAGATTCCAGAAGCCGAATCCATGTGGCAAGGAGAGTGTTTCGTGTTTGACGAAAGGGTTTCGGTGGATCACCGTCTTCAGACCGGGACGTATGACCTGTGCAGGGCATGTCGTATGCCGATCAGCGCCGATGACCAGACGAGTGACGACTTTGAACCCGGCGTAAGTTGCCCTCATTGTATTGATCTTAAAACAGAGGAAGACAGAAATCGATTTCGCGAGCGAGAGAAGCAGATGATCCTTGCCGCCGAACGAGGTCAGGAACATATCGGTGCCAAAACCGCGAAACTTCGACAACTTAAAAGACATCAAAAAGAAGTTGAGAGACGGCGACAGCGAGAGCTAAATCCCCTAATTGATTCAGGCCCCGGTCAAAAAGGCAATTCATGTTAAGTCTACCGTTCGAAATACCAGATGTGCATGCGGGATTTTCCGAAGCGAAAGGAGTGCTTCGAATGGAAGATGAGTTTTTGGTCTTCCAAGTCCAGACAGTTACGCTAGGAATGTTCAAGGAGGATCCAGAGACCATCAAGATAGAGATCGGCGCATTAATCGACGTCCGACATGAGAGAGGCCTGTTCAGGGACAAACTGTATATCCGACCCAAAAAACTCCAGCTTCTTGATGCGATGCCCGGCAAACACCTCCTCGAACTTCGACTGAAAATTCGCCGCAAACACCGGGCGAGTGCTCTGATCCTGGTAGATTCTCTCAGACGTCGATTGAATCGTTGAATACGAGCACGAATGACTTCACGAAGTACCTTCATTTGACCCTTTCAATAGAAGATTCTACGCCGTAATCTTGCTATTTGGTTTGTATAGCGCCTGTCGAAGACGCTTTCAAACGCACCCAATCCTTCAATTTTGTAGACCATTTTGGATCCGAGAAGCGGTCAGGGCCACCTGAATTTTTATCTTTTTTCCCTTCTTCTCTTCTGCGCGACCCTTTCTGCGAACGGGCAGGCGGCCATGCTCCGTGGGTTCGTCAATGACGATGACAACGGCGAATCCCTCATGGGAGTCAACGTGGTGCTCACCTCGGCCGACGGAACGTTTCGCGGGGCATCGTCTGATTTTGAAGGACTGTATGTAATCGCAAGTCTTCCCACTGGCAGATATTTCTTCAGCGCCACGTTTATCGGTTACGAAACGCGTCTGGATACGCTAGATTTCGACGCTGGAGAAATTCGCACGTACAATTTTTCCATGGCGTTCGAAACCCGTGAGTTGGACGAGGTCGTTGTGGAGGCAGAGCGCGATGGAGCAGGTGCTGCGGCGGTCGTCGCCGGTCTACAGACGGTCCGGCCCCAGGACATCGAACGGATCCCGGCTCCCGATGTATCTGGCGACCTGGTAAATTATCTGAGTACACTGCCCGGCGTCGTGTCCGTGGGCGATCAGGGTGGGCAGTTCTTTGTGCGCGGGGGTGAGCCGACTCAAAATCTTGTCCTGCTGGACGGAATTCTCATATATCAACCGTTCCATTTGATCGGGTTTTACTCCGCGTTCCCTTCCAACATCATCAACGTAGTCGACGTTTATGCGGGCGGATTCGGTGCCCGATTCGGGGGGCGGTTGTCATCGGTCATCAACGTTGCCACCAGGAACGGGAATAAGCGGAGATTTGAGGGCGATATCTCTATAGCACCGTTCGTGAGTGCGGCTCGACTCGAGGGACCGCTTGTCAGAAATCGAGTCTCTGTGATTTTATCCGGGAGAGTCTCTGTGATCGATCAAGGAGTTGAGAAACTGATCGATACGCCTCTACCGTACTCGTTTAGCGATCTGTTTGGAAAGCTTCACGCCAATTTGAGCGCAAACAGCCAGGTATCGTTTACGGGACTGCAGACGTACGACCGTGGTACGATTGATCCCGTCGGAGCAGCCGATACACTTTCTGCTGCGGATCAGGTGATCTGGCGCAACAAGGCCTTTGGAACGAGATTTATGCTTCTTCCAACGTCCCTCCCTGTCCAGGCAGAAATCATTCTTTCCAGTTCCGAGATCAAAAACACGTTTGGACAAGAGATCAACCCTGCTCGAAAATCGAAGGCGTCCCGGTTTAATTTTTCGGCCAACATTACCCATTTCACCGCTAATGCGAATATTGACTGGGGACTTTTTCTAAGTTCTATCCGACTTGAAAGCGAGTTGGGGGGTGCCTTCCAAGGCATTTCGAAGGATGTCGAGAATGTAACGGAAGTGGGTGCTTACCTCGAAACCGAGATCGGGGACCCAAAAAAAATCAGAATCAGACCTGGAATTCGCATCGCCTCTTTCCCAAGCAATGGCGTCAGTTTTTTGGAGCCAAGAGCCAGACTCATTTATGACGTAGGCGTTCACCGGTTTAGCGCCGCTTGGGGTCTTTACCATCAGGAAGTAATTGGCCTCGCAGATCGCCGCGACGCAGGAGACGTATTCACGGCGTGGACGGTTTCTCCCAAAGAGAGCGTACCCGAGGCGATGCATGTCATAGCCGGATACCAGATCCGACCAGTACCTGCTCTCCGTTTTGCAATGGAGGGATACTATAAAAAGCTGTCTAACCTGTCAATTGCGAGATGGTCGGCTTTTCCTCAGTTCACGACCGAATTCCAATCTGCAGACGGAGAGGTTTTTGGATTTGACGCGCGCGTCGAACTCAACACAGGAATCTTTTACGGTTTTGTGAATTATGGCCATTCCAAAGTTGAATACGTGGCCAAGCAGAGCGAAATACAATACTGGTTTGGCACACAAGAGTTGACCTTTTCACCTCCTCACGATCGGCGCCACCAAGTCAACGCCCTTGCATCATTCTCTCTGTACGGCTATAAGTTGGGTATACGATTCCAATATGGCTCGGGGCTTCCCTACAGCCGCGCGGTTGGATTTGACGAGTTTATCCTGCTCGATGGACCCACGGATGTATTTGAAGAAGAAGGTGCTACTCGAGTCCTGTATGGACAACCCTATGACGGTCGCCTTCCTTCGTATCACCGACTGGATATCTCACTCGACAAGTCGTTCACATTTGTGGGTGGAACGAGACTGGTTCTGCAGGCAGGAGTGACAAACGCGTACGACCGCACCAATCTTTTCTACGTAGACCTGTTTACTCTTCGAAGTTTGGACCAGTTACCGCTCATTCCATCCTTCGGTTTAAAATTTGAATTTTGATAACGGTTCAGCCAGCCGACAAACCATGGTGAGATCGAAACTTTTTGTTGTGATTTTCTGCGCGTTCATGATGAGTGTTGCGGCGTGTGATGACACGGTGGATCCTATCCTGGATAGTGATCGTCAGTTTACACTCTGGGGAACGTTGGATATGAACGCCGACGTACAGCATATCCGTCTCATACCCATTCGCGAAGTACTCGACGCACGACTGGGCCCCACACCCAACGTTACCGTTCGATCGATCGACCTGGATACGGGCGAAACTATTGTCTGGTCGGATTCCACAAAGACGTTTGAAAATGGAATTCCGATATTCTTGTATTCTGCGAAACTGAGAGTTCAACCGACTCACACGTACCGGATTGAAATCGAGTCGCCCGATCTTCCTCTCATAACGAGTGCCGAAACAACCGTTCCTCCGATACCGGTGGCCGAAGTTTTTGAAGAAAGTGTCACATCTCGGACTTCACCTACAGGCGCGATCATCGTTGCGACACAAAAGGTTGTATGGCGGAATTTGGGACAGAATCCACATCAGATTGAACAGTGGTACCGATTTCTTGAATTCGGTTTCTTTGGTTTTCAGGATCTTCTACTCCCCTGGTTTCCCTCCAGAGGGACGGCTCAGTATCGACCGGGCGTCAACGAGCTGGACCTCACTCTGGACCTGCGGCGTCAAAGAGATTCGGTTAATAAGAAACTCAACCTGAACCAGGTACGGCTTGTTGGTCTGGGGCAAACCATCACGGTGCTCGACGCTGCTTTCGTCCCTCCTGGTGGAGAGTTTGATGCAGAGCTGCTCGCACAACCTGGAACACTGTCCAACGTAGAGTTCGGGTTTGGATTTATCGGCTCTGTCGGCCGTTTCTCCATTGAGTGGGTGATCAGCGATAAGTCAGCCCGAATTCTTTCGTACATCCCCCTCAGCGGTGCACCCAAGAAAAGCGGTCATGATTTAACTTCAGGTCCTCGTCGAGCAAGGATCAGCGCTCATCCGTGGCCGATCGAGTAATCGAGGAAAGGTTGGTACCGGATTTTCTGCTCACTCGGAGATCGTAAAACTCTCTTCCACAGCAAACTGCGATCCTTTGAAGCTGGTATCAATCGTCTGAACACTCCAATGATAGGTTCCCCGGGGAAGGTTTTTAAGAATCCAGGCCCGGTTGTGCTGCGTGTTTCCCATTTCGGAAAGGAGTCTACGTCCGTTCGAGCGAAGCGACATAGGAGAAACAATGGTACCGCTTCCCGGCTCTGTTCCAACACGAATATTGTACGTGAGTGACTCTGCAGGAGAGAAGCCGTCGTTCCCCTGAGCCCACGACAATTCTACACTGTTTCCCGTCACGGTGGACGATAAGAATCCTGGAGGATTGGGATTTGAATTCGGAGGGTAAACCGGCAAATAGTTTCGCTTCGTGATCACAATGTTATTTCCACCTACATCGCGCCCCATGACGAATAGATCCAAGTCGCCGTCATTATCATAGTCTCCCCAAAACGACGGTCCGTTCATCGCTCCGTCGAAGACGCCATGGCGGAAGCCAATGGTTGATTTTACATAGGTCTGATTCCCTCGAGACTCATACGTTTGACCCCCCACGGA
>SMXL01000066.1 GCA_004356385.1 Bacteroidota bacterium | reverse complement strand
CCGGATGGGCCTGGCGCGCACCGTGTCTTCAATCGTGCTGGCTCTCCGAAACGCGTCCGGACACAACGTTCGACAACCCCTCAGTCGAATCATGGTGGTTACGGGTCCGAAAGTAGAGCAGGGAGTGATTGAGAAAATGAAAAGCGTGATTCTGGAGGAGGTCAATGTCCAGAAGATCGAGTACGTAGAAGGCTCAAGCTCCGTCGTGACGCGACAGGCAAAACCGAATTTCAAGGCGCTGGGAAGTCGATTGGGCTCTCTCATGAAACCGGTGAACCAGGCCATTCGAGAGTTTTCAGATGAGCAGATCGACGCCTTTCTGGAAAATGGCTCGATTGAGGTCACCATAGAAGGAAATGCCGTCGAACTGGCAGGTGATGACATCGAAATTGTGAGCGAAGGCGTGGAGGGCTGGCTGGTAGGCCAGGAGCGGGGAGTCACCGTTGCTCTTGACATCGAATTGACGGATGAACTGATTGCGGAGGGGCTGGCGAGGGAGACCGTAAATCGAATTCAGAATATGCGAAAATCCGCTGATTTTGAAGTCACGGATCGGATAAAAATCACCGTTAACGGGTCCAAACTGGTACTTGAAGCGATTGAGAAACACGCCGAATGGATACGGAACGAGACACTAGGTTTGGAGTTGGATGTGGCCAGTGATCCAGATGGTGAATTGGTCTCCAGTTTCGAGATTGATTCAGAACAATTGATAGTGGGTGTGCGTCGCGTTAAGTAGGCGTACACCTTCGGTTTTTATGCCGATGAAACAGGTTTACAGTGATCATTATGGCAAATAAGAAAGCAGCTGCGGTCGAAACGGACGTGGAAGAGACTGAGGTCGAATCCGGACCGATAAAGACTTCTTATTCAGACAAGGAGCTCCAGTACTTCATGCAGTTGATCGTCGCCAAACGGGCCTCCGCTCAAGAAGATATTGACGGAATGCGCGGGCAACTTGCGGATTCACGCGAGCAGGCTGAAAACGACACAGCATACAGTTTCCACATGGCTGATGCTGGAACGGATGCCATGGAACGCGAAAAACTGTTTCTGATGATCGCCCGGCAGCAAAAATATGTTGGCTATCTGGACCGGGCTGCGGATCGCATCGAAAACAAAACGTACGGCGTGTGCAAGGTTTCAGGGCAACCGATCTCCAAGGAAAGACTCGAAGCGGTTCCGCATACGGAGATCTCCATCGAAGCGAAACTTCAGCAGCAAAAGAAATAGGATTTCGTTTTGACGGCTGAGAAAGAAGCGGGGGAGAGCCAGGGCACATCAAAGAGCTCTTTCACTCAGAGAGCGATCTGGATTATCTCAAGTGTCATCGTCCTCGATCAAGCGTCGAAGATTGCCGTTCTCAAGACGATGAATAGGCAGGAGTCCATCAGCATTATTGGCGACTGGTTCCGTTTTACGTTTACCGAGAATCCAGGAATGGCGTTCGGTATAGAGTACGGGCCGCCTTCGCTGATCACGATTTTTTCAATAGCGGCTACCGGTCTGATTATTCTCTATCTCAGAAAAGTCGGCCATATCTACACCCCCTACCGGTTAAGCCTGGCTCTCGTGCTGGGAGGCGCAATTGGAAACATCATCGACCGCCTTTTTTACGGAATGATTTTGTACGACGCGCCGCTCTTCTCCGGAAAGGTCGTCGATTTTATTCATATCAACGCCTGGCGGGGATTTGTACCGGAGAGTGTTCCACTTCTTGGGGGGAAATATCTTCAGCTCTTTCCGATTTGGAACGTCGCCGACATGGCCATCGTCCTGGGTGTTGTCGGTATACTCGTCTTTCAGAGTCGCTTTCATGAGAAAGTAGCCGCGCTCGAAGAATCGGATGCCAGTACAGAAACGACCACAGATACCACAAGCGATGGGGATGGAGATATTTCCGCGGACGCCGTTTCAACACAGGCAGAAAGCTGACGCACTACCAGGTCACTTTAGCGGCCAAGGTAAAGACTCTCGGTAGGAGGGGTCTATTGCCCCGGTCAAGGAGACCCGATGTCCCCGGTTCATTGAGGCCAAAATACGATTCCTCGTCAAGCTCGAATCTCCACTCTGCCGTGTTTCCGGTATCAAATACATTGATCAGATCCGCGCGTATCTGAAGGGCTAAACGATTCATTGGAATGGAGTAGGCAATACTTAGATCGAGCTGATGAATGGGAGGCAGACGGTGTGATTCCGGGTGAGTGAGATCATAGTGTTCCACCTGTCTCTGCACGCGCCGGACTGCATCGGGCGAAACGCCGTTTGCTCTCATGTCTTCGAGCAGGGCATCGAGATCGTTCAGATGCGCCCCCAGAAAATCGTAGTATGCCTTGCGGTATCCCCATTTACGACCCCAGCTGCTTTTCCATCTCGCCAGTACGAAAAAGTGGCGGACTGGAATCACGTCGAGGCTGACTTCAAACCGATACGGTTCATTCCACGGAACAGTCAACTCTTCGTTTCGGAAGAGGTCCTTTATCGTTCTTTTGCTCTCGGTGTAGTCGTAGCGAAGTCTCACGGTCCCCAATCCAATTTTCCGTGACGCCAGAGCTGCATAACCAAATGTATAGCCTCTAGACGGTTTTAAGAAACTACTCTGATCCATACTCACGGAGGCTTCGGTGACGTCGGCCGAATAGTCGAGTGAGAGGACGTGATAGAGTTTCTTGTAGTGACTTTCCACTCTAAAAGACCACTTGTCGGATGGAATGATCAAGAGTTCAGCCGCCAGGTGACCGGCCTTGGGTGGCTTGACGGTCCGATCCGTTCCCATCCAAAATCGAGTCGACGAAACGAAGGTACGGGGGCTTCTGCTGCTGACGTCGAATTGGCTGACAAACTGCCGGTAGAGTCCCGTTCCTACAAAAAGTGATACGCCGCCCAGGCTTGTGTCCTGCCAATCGAATCGAGCAGACAGGCGCGGCTCGAAATACAGCGTGTTTCTCGAATCCAAATAGGTGATTCTGGCGCCCGATTCCAGGACCGTATGCCGTCCTAACTGCATTTTATTCTGTGCATACAGCGACGATCGCCATCCGCTCGATGAGTGATTGAGGGGAAGAAGCTGGGTACCGGCCACAAAGAACCGACTGTCCGTGAAAATGAGATCCGTGCCAAACTCCATATCGTGCCGGCCACTTCGTGGCAGAAACTCCAGCCTGGCGTCGAGTGCCAGTTCGAAGACGCGATTCCCATCGTCTTCGGCAGAGTCAACCGTGAATTCATGGGGCGCCATGAATTCGTGGCGCAGCCGGTAGAAACTGGCTCGCGATTGCAAACTCGCTAAGGTTGTGGGTCCCAACACGGCCTCGTATCGAGCCTGCCCCATTCCGTTTTCCCAGCGATACACGTCTTTGAATCTCGACAGATCTGTGTCTGGATTCTGATCCGGATCACCGAGTAAATCGACATCCGAGAGATCGTTGCCCAGATTGGAGGATCCCCAGTACGAGGAGATGTAAAGAGTTCTCAGCCCGTTCAGTCTTATTTTCAATGCGTTGTGCCAATCGAAAAATCCGATGCTGGGTTGTCCTTTCGGAGGTAGGTTAGCAAATGGTGTATTTCTTTCGGCAAATGCCGAAAGTAAAAAAGTGTCGACCGTATTCCAGTCGTTGAGCAGTCGTTGTAAAGAGGTAGGAGCTGACAAACCCCACATACCGATTCGAGCAGCGCTCATATAGGTGGCATGGAATCCATCGGGGCGAGACCAGCTAGCGTTAAATCTTGCATTGGTCGACAGCGGGTCAATCTGGAAAATGAGACGGTTTCGAAAACCCGATCCGGCCCGTGCAACCGGAGCACTCAAGTCATGCTCCGCTTCTATCACCCCCGCGATCTGACTGCCCAGAGATACACCAAATCCCGCTTTGTGTACGGTTATCTTACCGAGAGCGAAAGGGGAGAACGGACCGATAATACTGGCCACGTTGAGCGGGATAAATACCGGAGCTCCGTCGAGCCGGAATTGATGCTCGCCGGCTTCTCCGCCTTGAATATGCACGTCCGCGGTGGCATCGTTAACTCGAACGCCAGGCATGGCATCGATTCCCCTCAGGATACCGGCTGTTCCGGCTTGCAGGGTATTCGTCAGCTCGGTTTGAGTGGCGACGCTCGATCCGAGAAGAGTGGACGAAGGCTGCATCCCGATTCCGTCGATTACAATGGGGGCCACAGGAATGGCTTGATACCTCAAGGTGACCACCGTTCGTCTGTCTGCTCCCGCCTCAACATCGATCACCGTCGTTTCTCGCCCGTATCCTAGGTGACTTACGGTCATCGCGTAGGAGCCGGGAAGGAGTTCCGAAAAGAGGAATATGCCGTTTTTGTTGGCCGTCCGACCGTGTGCGACATTGGAGGCTTCGACCAGAAGAACATGAGCATTGGATACAGGTTGCTCGGTTTCCGCGTCCACAACAATACCCCTGAGATTTCCAAACAGCGGTTCTCCCTCTATTCTAGGAACAATGACAAACGTACCCGACGATCGAATGATGAAATCAAGACCGCTCCCAACGAGGATGCACGTGAGTACTTCCGTGACCGACTGATTTCGTGAAACACAAAAAACCCGCTTCCCTTCTACGAGGAGCGGGTCAAAAGACAACGGAAACATGGCCATTGTCGAAAATTTTTCCAGAACATCGGCTAGTGCGTCGCCTCGCCAGGCAATAGTGTACGAGACTTCCCGATCCTGGGCAACGGACGTATTTATCTGAACGCCGGCGAACATATACACGGCGGTTACTAAGAGAACGCTCAATATGAACGGAATCCGCTTGGCGGAGAGTCCCATATTCCGCTGGAGAGTCAGATATGAAGAGGCGTCCTAACCGTCTCCAGAATCACGGTCGAACGATGATAGTTGCGGTCTTAGCCTCCCTGAAAATACGGAATATTTCTAGGGAAGTGAATGGCTATGAACGAATTGATTTTTCAGCGTTTAGGCTCACAAAAGCGCAGCCCGAAAGGGGCCAAGGAATGGACCTACTTGAAACGAGTACCCGGAGGGGATTTGCGGACGGCGATTGATCGAATCGAGAATGGGTCCGAATGGTCCTCTACTGCTCGTACAGCTCGTAACCGCCGGCGATCGGGCGATACATCACGCCCACGGTAGCTGAAATATCTCCGAGTACTTCTGCCAGGCTGACATTAGCCTGGTTGAAGATTGAGATCGGTCTGAACCTGATCGATGTGGGTGCTTCGATAATCACGTCGTATTGTCGTTTCAGATCGGCGAGAACATTCCCGATGGGCTCATTTCGGTACTCGTATCCTCCCTCGATCCAATTGAATGCGTGTTCTAAATCGGCGGTGGTTGATTCGGAAGCAACCCGTCCATTACCGATGACCGCTATGGCGTCTCCAGCGACCAACAGGACATTCCAATGATTACTTCTGCGAGAAGCGACGGATACACTTCCTTCCTCAACTCGCACATCCGTGGTTGCCTGGATATCATCGGCCCAAGCGCGAATAGAAAATTGAGTGCCATGAACAGTCGTCCGGGCATTGTACGTATCGACTACGAACGAAACGTCTGACGTGATCACATCGAACAACGCTTCACCTTTTAACGTCACGCGTCTATTTGTTTCTCCAAACGAATCCGAAAAGGAGAGCACAGAGCCTGAAGCCAGAATAACTGCTGAGCCGTCGGGTAAATCAACGGACAGGGTAGATCCGCTTCCGACTGGCGCGCGCACCGTATTTACGTCAGGAGAAAGCTTGAAGCTGATCGCAATAAGCAGGGCAAGAGAAGCAGCAATAGCGAATCCCCTGGT
>SMXL01000065.1 GCA_004356385.1 Bacteroidota bacterium | reverse complement strand
TGGACGCTCTGCTCGTGGAGTTTCGTAACAACCCGGACAAGTTCATGAAGGAGCTTCGTCTGGTAGATATATTCTAGGGTCTGTCAACACTTGTGAAACCATGCCGTCATACGAAGACGCACTTGAACTATTCCATCGATGGATCCAGTCTGAAAGCCTGATCCGCCACGCGTTCGGCGTTGAGGCGGGAATGAAATTCTATGCGCGTCTCTACGGAAAGGATGAAGAGCTGTGGAGAATAACCGGCCTGCTCCACGACATGGATTACGAAAAGCATCCGACTACGGAGGAGCATCCATTCGTTGGAGTCAAGGTTTTGGAAGAACTCGGTTACCCCCAAGAAATGAGAACGGCCATTCTGGGTCACGCGGATTATTCGGGCGTACCGCGTGAGACGCTACTTGCAAAAGCGCTGTTTGCAGTGGATGAGCTATCGGGCTTCATTACGGCGGTGGCGTACGTCCGTCCGACCAGTCTGGAGGGTATGACTCCCAAATCTGTCAACAAGAAGTTGAAAGACAAGGCATTTGCCGCAGCCGTGAATCGCGACGATATTCGAATGGGCGCCGAAGAGCTCGAAGTCGAATTAGACGTCCATATCGTTAATGTGATCACCGCAATGCAGGCAGATGCAACCCGACTAGGGTTGCTTCCGTCGGAGTAGAACCTGAAATCAGCTTTGAGGCTGTTTTCGGGATATTAACAACCATTTTACCTAGAATCGCTGATTGAATGGTCGACGAATCCACTCGCGATGAAATAGACAATGATTCGGTCGCTGCAGGGGAACCACCTGCGATAACGTCCGAAGAATCGTCTGCAGAAGTGTCTGAGGAACCCGTAAGCACGATTCCTGAAGCACGCCAGATTACGCGCGCCCGGGCCCGGGATCTGAGGGATCTGCTGGCCAAATACATTCGTCGTCATAGCCCTAAGGCAGAGAAAAAGGCGACCGAGGATTTCGACGCCCCGAGCCTGAAAGGAACCCATGCGGCTCTTCTCCCGCTACTTAAACTCATTCCCTTCTCACTTGCTTTCCTGTTCGCGTTTTCATTCGTCTGGGATTTTACGGGAATAACGCTAGCCGTATTCGGAACCAATTACGTGCTCGAAGGACTGCTACGGATGGTTGCCGTCAGCGGTTTGATAGGATTCCTGACCAACTGGGTCGCCATCACCATGCTGTTCAATCCCAGAGCAGCCCGCCCCATATTCGGCCAGGGACTCATTCCCGCCCAGCGAGAGAGAGTTATCTATCGACTCGCGAAAGCCGTATCCGAAGATCTGATCAACGAGGAGATCATAAAGCAGAAAATCGAAGAGAACCAACTCATCCCGAAGTATCGTGAAATGGCGCTTTCGGTAACGAGAGGTGTTCTGGAGGACGAAGAATTCCGGGCTGAACTCAAATTGCTCACTGCTGATTATGTCCAGAAAGTACTTACGTCAGAGCAAGTCCGGAGCCGAATCGTCGAATACATGGTCGAGAAAATCGAAGCCTACGTAGGTGAGGGAATCGGCGGATTTGCATTAAAGGCCTATCGCTATATCAATGAAGACGATTTCAAAAAGAGGATCGACAAAGCGATCCATTCGATACCCGGACAACTCGATTTTGTGCTCGATGAGATGGATCAACTTCTGGATTTGATTCCAGGAAAAATTGAGGCTCGCTCGGATGAGATCGAGGATTGGGCAACGAAGATTGTCATTGCGTTCGTAGAAAACCTGGATGTCTACGACATGATCATGAGCAACATGATTCAATACGATGAGAGCCGACTGGAGGATCTCTTGAAGCGCTCAACGAACGAACAGCTGAATTACATCAAATACCTCGGCGGAATTCTGGGAATGGTTGGCGGCCTCGTCATCTGGCAACCCGTCCCGGCCCTGATCCTTTTTGCGACGACGGGAGCCGTACTATTTGGACTTGATGAATTGATCTATCGATTCCGGCGCGATACGGTCTGATTCCTGTTCCGACTTGCTCTTGGGTTCGGTCGGATCAAAGCAATCACGACAACGAGGCTCATAGGTCTCGGTTGCCCCTAGAATCACCCGTTCATGGCCACCACTGAGGCGCTGGGAGTGATTGGCCGGCGCACCGCACACCATACAAATAGCGTGAAGTTTCGTCACGAACTCGGCGATGGCCATAAGTTGTGGGATGGGTTCAAACGGGCGACCCATGAAATCCTGATCCAATCCCGCAACGATGATTCTTTTTCCGAGCTCTGCCAGCTCGTGACATACGTCGATAAGATCGTTGTCGAAAAACTGGCCTTCATCGATTCCGACGACATCGGCGTTCGACGCGAGCAGAATGATCTGAGACGCGGAAGCAACGCTCGTCGACTGGATGACATTCTCGTCATGAGAGACGACTTCGGCGTCGCTAAAACGGACATCCACTCCGGGTTTGAAGATTTCGACCGACTGGCGAGCAATTTTCGCTCTTTTCAGGCGACGAATGAGTTCTTCCGTCTTCCCACTGAACATGGATCCGCAGATCACTTCAATCCAGCCCGTTTTTCGCGTTCTCCTTAGTACGTGCGGTTCCATGACAGTGCTTCTTATTCTCTAGCGAGAACGGGGGTTGCTCCGTCGCCTTTCCGGCGAGAGGATTCAGACTCCGGCAGGAGCCTCGATCCTACACTTCAAGATACAAGAAAAAGGTCTAGATCGCGCCGAGCTGTCTGGTCAATATCCAACCTCTTGCTCCGTTGGGAAGTTGCACGAGAGCCCAATCATCTCCTTCCGAAATGAGCCCGACGACGAGTCCTTCGTGTATGAAATCCGAGATTTCAGAATCCGAATCTGGTTGGTCGTGCAGGTCCGCTTCTTTCGCTAGAACAACAGCTTCGCTCGGGTAGGCCGGCCAGATTGACGACGAAAGCGCCATCGTAATAAGAAGGACCGACACCAGTGCACCAACTACTCGAATTCGCCGGTGCCATGCTCCCGTCCAGTAACCCAAAATGCTCATAAACAGAAACAGGCACAAGATCAGGTAGAAGCCGATTCCTGTGAACATGAGTTGGCGACCTGAGGCAACACCCAAAACCACTCGTTGAAACCGTGTCCAGATTGGAACGGGCAATTCTGAATAGGTGTCCGCGACACGGGTCAGTACGATATCGAGACTGTGCTCAACCCTGGGGTCGTCGTTCGAGATTAAGGAAGCGCGTTCCAGATACTGAACCGCGTGACCTATTTCATCCAATCTAAAATGCGCGATGGCCCGATTGTGAAAAAGAGCGATGCTGCCGAGTCCCTTTTCTTCAACCTGCTCGTAGGACGCGACGGCGCCCCGGAAATCGCCCGAGTTCAAGAGCCGGGTGCCCGCGTCGAAAGCCTGAGTGGACGCTACGGTTTGTGCGAAACTTGAAATGCTCGGGAGCAGAAAAAATACCAGAACAATCAAAAAACGTCCGGCTGCTACAGCACTGATATGGAAAAGCCACCGGGTCATGATAATTTCCCCAATGCCAGATCCGATTCGACAATAAGCGACGCTGCTTCTTCAAACGCTTTTTCCAAGTCGTCCTTCTCGAACGTTCCGGCAACGAATCGTCCACGGTCACACAGTTCCAGGAGAGTCTGTACTCTGCGTCTAAGAGTTTCATCGACTCCAGCTTCAGCGAGCTGACTGATCAACTGTGATCTCGTAAGTCCTCGCTCGGCGATATTCAGTCTGTTTCCTAGAAATCCCAGGACTGCCCGTTCTAGCTCTCCAAAATATTCTATTTTTGTACCCGAATCGAGTAGGAGTTTGGCCTTTCGAAGGTGCTTTTTCGCAAGCGGATTGGCCCTGCGTTTCCTTGCATACCGGACATCGGCTACCAAGCGATTTTGGTGTCGCTGGTAAATCAACGTGAGTCCGAGAAGGAGCATTGGAAGAAGAAGCGAACCATAAACCCACGGCGATTCGTGCAAGGAAGTCTGCGAAACGCTCACCCAGCGGCCCGCGTCATCAATAGGGGGGGCGACATCATCGACCGGAAGGCCGTTGGTGGTCGCCGTCGCAGCAAGCGGAGTAGGCGCGGTTCCTGTCACAATGACCTCGATTGGATTACTTCGTTCGCTTCGATAGACGCCCGAAGCAGGATCATAATGGGAGAACTCGACGCCGGGAAGTACGAACGTTCCGTTTGCTCTAGGTACCATGACATATGTGAACGACTTCGAACCCGAAAGACGACGACCCGATCGAGTGAGACGGGTGCTGATTTGAGGATCGTACAGCTCAAAAGCTGTTGGAGGTGAAAAATCGGGTGCATCCAGGGTCGCCAGGTTTCCGGTGCCCGAAATGGTGACGATGAACTGTATCGATCCTCCCACGTCGAGTATGGTCCGATCGATCTGCGTCTTGAGCTGATAGGATCCAACCGCTCCCGTAAATGATGCCGGTGCGTCAGGCGGCAACGGTGTCGATTCGATTGTAACCGCGGGAGACGCCAATTTTACCGGCCGGTAACTGCTTCTGAGAGAGAACAACTGGAATGGGTCGGACGAGCGGAACGGAAACACTGCTTCACTCTCTATCCTGAGTGAGTCGACTGTGAGTGTTCCTGTTCGGGTGGGGAATACGGCCGCACGCTTCAGCACAATTTTGTTGTAACGCTTGCCGTTTTCGATTACGATCTGTGGAATGGGTCTTGTTTCAACCTCCAGTTCTTCCCGCCAGAAACCTTCGGCGTCCCACGAATCCGTCAGACGGCTTTGCCTTAATTGAACGCCCTCCCGGAAGAAGAGCTGATACTCGATCGTGACCTGTTCATTTTGAACGACGCTGCGGTCACTGGGTATAGCCCGAATAAATAAATCGGTCGGATCTGGAGGAGCGTCCTCCACCGGTTCCACCGAATCAAACGGGGATCGGAACAGGGAGGAAAATGGATCCAGGCGACGCGTCGATTGACGGGCCGCGCGCGGCGGACGCTGCGATTGAGGGACGACACTGATATCGATCTTCTCGGTTTCGAAAACCTTCCCACCAACGATTACTGACGTAGATCCAAGTTGGGCAGCGCCTTCCTGCAATGGCTGATAAACCCAGCGAAAACTGTAACTCTGTTCCATCACGCCATTTAAAATAGAAAGGCT
>SMXL01000064.1 GCA_004356385.1 Bacteroidota bacterium | reverse complement strand
TGGGCTTTCGCTATGGCGCCGAAGTTCAGTTGAACTGGGAGGAACGTGCCGGCCGTATGTTTACGTTCGGCGTTACGGGTGATGCCCTCGCCACCCGAAGCAGTTTTTTCACGACCGACAACGACGATGAGTTTGGAAGTCAGCCCGAGATCGCATTTTTTACTCAATGGGAAGAAAATGTCTCAGACAAACTCCAACTTGTTGCTGGTTTTCGATTCGATCGATATCAAATCGACGGAGCTCAGAGTGTATCCAAATTGAGCCCGAAGATCAGTGCTGCATACCTGTTAAGCGACATAATTACACTAAGAGCGGCGTTTGGTGATGGTTTTCGGGTTCCGAGTTTCGCCGAGCGCTTTACCGACAACCGAGACTTCTTCCCGATCGTTCGAAATCTTGGTTTGAAGCCGGAACGGAGTCGGAGCTACGAAATCGGTATCAAGAGCCGTATGCCCCACCCGCGGGCGGGTCTATTTCGATCTGACATCGCCATTTTCTGGAATGAGTACTGGAACTTGATCGAACCCAAGCTGGTGCCGGCTCTACAGGCATTTCAGTTTGTAAATCTCACACGCGCGCGCATACGGGGTGGCGAAGCCGCTCTGGAATGGGAACTGCCTCGCCGCGAACTGAAATTCCGTGCAGGTTACACCTTTCTGGATGCGGATGATCTGGACGAAAATGTAGCCCTCGCATTTCGGTCCAAACATTTGGTCGTGCTGAGCCTCGATGGACACGTGTACGGCCCGCTGTCGCTTGGCGTGGACTTTCGATTCGTCAGCAAACCCGAACGACTCGATACCGACTTCTCTCGATTCATCGCGGACGCCGATGTCCTCGTTGACACTCAAGTGATCGATGCACGTGCCAGCATACGCGTCGGCAATCTTTCGGCAGCCCTTCTCGTCAATAACCTGGGGCAATATTACTACCTGGAGCGACCTGCACTTCTAGGGCCCCCCCGGCGCGCCACACTTCAACTTCAGTACGATTTCTGAGACGTCCTAGAAGGGTTTGAATAGACCCAGATAGGCCGCGACGAATCCGAGGGTAAATATCAGAAACCACCATAATCGAGCTGTTTCCGGCTTCTTTTTCACGAAGTAAAGAGAGCTCCCCAAGAGGAGCCAGATGCAGATTTTAAGCCATATCCAGCCCGGGAGAGCGGCCATTATTCCGAGTCTGGCAGCCATCCCAAATCCACCGAAAACAAGGAGTAGCAGCCCTATGCCGTGCATGCTCATCAGCATTTTTTTGTGGGGTGATTCTGAAGCCCCTGAGCCTGCCAGATAAGCGAACAGAGTGGCCCCCAAGGATTGGAAAAGCAACACCAACCCAAGCAGGTGCATCAATTTATAGACGTCGATATTCATGATTCAGTCGGTTCCAAGTTGAAAAAAACGTTTGAGGTGGACTCGCTCGGATTCCAATTCTTCTATTTCAGGATAGAGACCAGCAGCCAGAACGAATACGGAATCGTAGAGTTCGGGACCTGACCCGGTCAGCGTGCCCAAATCAATAAGATACGCCTGACCAGAAAAACGTACCCGATTAAGGAGCGCATCCGACGCCGTTAGAAAATCCGGTTTTTTTGAATCGGCCGGAGATCCAATAAACATCACGTCGGGTTCAGCTTGTATCAGATCTTGAGGATCGATCTTCCTATCGCCGTCACCGGGGTCGAGTAGCAGAGGCCGTCCGCCGCCCCGGTCGATCAGGTCCGGAACCCATCGACCCAGGATGCGCCATTCGTTTTCCCAAGAGAGGCAGACGGCTGTAGGAGCATTCGGGGGCTGTTGCTTCACGGGCGCCTTGATCCACGACCGCAAAGACCGGAGCCGGGTTTCTCGCTCGGCGATTGCATTCATTAGAGCGGGCATTTGATGGACGACTGTAGCCAGTCGAAGCGCGTGATCCATCACCCCCTTGAGGGTTCTGGGGTTCCAGACGATGGTTCCGACGTTTTCACCGTCAATACTGACCCGGAATAATTTCTCCTTCTCCTCGCTTTCAGGAGTGAGAAGTTCAACGTCAATCTCCGAACTTCCTACATCCAAAAGTTGAATCCAGGCTCGAATCGAAGCCTTCGTCGTGTCCATACGCATCTGGGAATTCAGGAGATCGGTGGACGCCGCAGATGAAAGTCTGAGATTGACTGAAACGCGTGAGCAAGGGAGAGCATTTCAGCATCCTTGAATAGGCCACCCACGAACGTGATGCTGGACGGGTTGCGCCGCTCAGAAGCGGGCTCATCTTCTATCGGCGCGAATCGGTTTGGAATCGTAACGCTCGGATTCCCCGTCAGATTCGTTATGGAAAGTGTACTTCCACCAAAAGACGGTGCAACGAATACATCAACGTCGTCCAGTACCGTTCTCAATTCCCTGATCAGAAGGGTTCGCGCACGACTTGCGTTAATGTATTCTACCGCCGGAATGAATCGGCTTTTTCTGAATGAATTGGGCCAGGCACCGGGATCCTGTCGCACCAAGGCGTCTGTTCCTCCACTCAGCGTTAGATGGTCAAACGCAGCTCCCGCTTCCGCCGACAACATGAGCAGCATCGCCCCTGTAGGTACCGAAGGCAGTTCGATGGGCGTAAGTTTGACACCCAGACTCCGGAGCGCGTCCAGTAAAGACTCGTCCGCATCGTGATTGTCATAGCTCGTTTCAAATCGACTTTTCAGATAACCAACATTCAGTTCTTTGACTGGGCGACCGAGCGGCCACTCAAAGTGGGTAGTTACGGATGTCGGGTCGGCGTCATCCGTCCCATGAATGGCTGAAAATACGAGTGCGCAATCCTGAGCACTTCTGCACATGGGTCCGAGCTTGTCCATGGTCCACGAGAGAGTCATGGCCCCCGCGCGGCTTACGCGACCAAAAGTCGGTCGAAAACCGGAGACGCCGTTTCGGCTGGAGGGTGATACAATCGAGCCGAGCGTTTCGGAGCCGATGGCGAACCCGACAAGACCCGCAGCGACGGCTGATCCCGGACCGGCTGAAGATCCGCTCGACCCTCGTTCAATATTCCACGGGTTCTTCGTCTTTCCTTTGAACCACACATCTCCCATCGCCAGCGCCCCGAGAGAAAGTTTGACGATCAGCACGGCGCCAGCCTCGTCAAGCCGGGTCACCACCGCCGCATCTTTCTCGATGACCTGATCTCGGTACGACCCGGCGCCCCAGGTCGTGGGATATCCTTCTGTGGAGAGGAGGTCCTTTGCGCCCCACGGAATCCCGTGAAGAGGTCCGCGCCAGGTGCCCGAATCCAACTCCTCGTCGGCCTTTTTGGCCAGGCGATACGCTCTCTCTTCCGTGTACGTAACGACGGCTTCCAGAACCGGGTCGTATTTTTTCAGTCTGGACAAATACAATTCGGTGAGGTCCAGCGACTTGATTTTTCTCGATTTCAGAAGACTCGACAGGTCTGCAACCGACGAAAACGCCAGGTCGTCTTCAGAGGCAGGTAGTGCAACGTCCTCCGACATCCACGAAATTTTGGGGTGATGGTCCAGTTTCGGAGCCATCGAGATTCCCAACTCAGGATCAAAGAATTGACACGGGGAGACGTCATTCGGAATCTGAAGATCTCTCAGAGCCTGGAAATCCTCGAGACGGTCGATAAGCCCTTCCAGCATGAGCTCCCGCTGCTCAGGAGTAAAATGCAGACCGGCAACGCGTTCAGCTTTCTCAATGACCTCGACGGTGATTGCGCTGACTCGAGTCGATTCATCGTACAATTTGGACGAAAAAGTGGAAGGGATGGCGGAAGGAAAAAGTGATCCTGTTATCCCAACGAGGGCCGTGCATTCCAAAAACTGGCGTCGATCAATCGAAGACATAATGACCTGTCCGTTTATTTTCTAGTCAGAAAATATAACGGATGTACGATTCGATTTCGCCCGGCGATTGGTTCTCCGAAAAATTCAATAAACCATCCATTGACCCTTCCCGCGATCCATTGGGTCGATCCTCCAAACGCTGAATTCGATACCCCTTGATCCCGATTTCGCCAATCGAACGGCCGTCTTCAAAAGGAAGGAAAAAGAGACCCGCTGCGTCCCCGGTAACGAGTGTTTCGGGTCCGATACTACCGGTAACGACTTCGTCGTGCTCCCCCCCGTCCGCCTTGAACACGATTCTGAACCGATACGTGACCGAATAGTCGTTCCAGTTAACCAGCTTCAGAACAACGCCATTGCTCTCGTGGCGCACTTCGGTGTAATAGATGTAGAAGAATTCGACACCGTCAATCTTCGTGATCTCCTTCCATGCCCAATCGGTGGAAGTTTCCTGGGCACGAACGCTTGTGGAGATGACCGGTAAAAACACCGACAAGAAAATCGAAAAAACGAAGCGAAGTCTCAAAAGGACCACCGGCGGCTCTACTCCAATCAATCGCGGAAAACACCCCTGTCGACTTTCAACAGTCCTGGTTTCCCCTCCTTTCAGACCGAAAAGACCTGCCTTAGTTTCTGTCAAGCAGTCTTCGCGCTTCTTCTATGATATGCGAGACTGAGAATCCGAACTTCTCAAACAGAACACCGCTTGGAGCCGATGCGCCGAAGCCATTCATACCGATCATGACACCCGCTGGACCTACATACCGCTCCCATCCGGTTGTTACGCCTGCTTCGATCGAGACCCTGGCCATAATATTATCGGGCAGCACGTCTTCGCGATAGGCAGCCGACTGCTGCTCAAAAAGCTCCCACGATGGCATGCTGACAACCCGGGTTGCAATGCCCTCCGCGCTGAGTTCGACGGCTGCGTCCAGCGCAAGCTGAACCTCGCTTCCTGTTGCGATGAGGATTAGATCGGCAGTACCGTCGGCGTCCGTGACAACGTAACCTCCACGGGCGACGCGGTTATCTTCCGAAGATCCACCCATTCCCCTGTTTTTCAGTTTCTGACGGGTCAATATCAACAGCACTGGCCCGTCTTTCGCCTCGAGAGCGATCTTCCAAGCTTCAACCGTTTCATTTCCGTCGGACGGACGAATTACAGTCAAATTTGGAATGGTCCGGAGCGCCATCAAGTGCTCGACCGGTTGGTGCGTTGGTCCATCTTCTCCGAGTCCAATCGAATCATGGGTAAAAATATACGTGACGGGAAGGCCCATTAATGCGCCCAGCCGAATCGCGGGTCTCATGTAGTCACTGAACACGAGAAACGTTGCGCAGTATGGCCGGATACCTCCATGAAGAACCAATCCATTGGCGATGGATGCCATGGCGTGCTCGCGAATTCCGAAATGGATGTTCCCACCACCTGGATTGTCACATGAAAAGTCTCCCCTGGATTCCAGGTATGTGTTGTTCGAACCAGCCAGGTCGGCAGATCCCCCTAACAGGTTGGGGATATGCGTATCTACAGCTTGAAGGAATTTGCCGCTCGCCGCTCTCGTAGCGATGGCCGACCCCTCTTCGAATGTGGGTAATTCGGCATCCCATCCTTGCACCGTTTTTCCGTTCATGAACCGTTCCCATTCGATCGCCAACTCGGGATATTCCGTCCCGTACTTGGACATCAACTCTTCCCACTTTTCCCTCGCTGATGAACCGATTTCAACGATTTCGCGCATGTGTGCCACGACATCGTCTGGCACCAGAAAGTCTGGCTCTGTCGGCCATCCGAGGGCCTGCTTCGTTAGCAGAATTTCCTCTTCCCCAAGTGGAGCCCCGTGAGCACCGGCCGTGTCCTGTTTGTTCGGGCTACCGAATCCGATGTGGGTTCGGGCAATGATCAGCGTCGGCCGATCGAACTCAGACTTGCCACTGACGATGGCGTGTTCGATTGCATCTCGATCGTTTCCATCGTCCACCTGATTGACTTGCCATCCGTACGACTCGAACCGCATCTCGACATCGTCCGAATAGGAGAGATCCGTGGAACCATCAATGGTGATTCGATTGTCGTCGTAGAGATAGATCAGCTTTCCGAGCCCAAGATGCCCAGCCAAGGAAGCAGCTTCGTGAGATACTCCTTCCATAAGATCGCCGTCCGAGACAATAGCGAATGTATGATGATCGACCACATCGTAGCCCGGGCGATTAAACCGGGTGCTCAACCACCGTTCTGCAATCGCCATTCCAACTCCATTCGCAAAACCCTGACCCAAAGGACCCGTGGTTGTTTCGATTCCTATTTGGCGATCCATTTCTGGATGCCCCGGTGTCTTGCTACCCCACTGTCGAAACTGTTTGATGTCGTCGAGACCGATTGGATAGCCGGAGAGATGGAGCAGCCCGTAAAGCAACATTGATCCATGACCCGCCGAG
>SMXL01000063.1 GCA_004356385.1 Bacteroidota bacterium | reverse complement strand
TGGGTCATTCTGGCGGCTGGTGCTATCGGCTACATGCTTACCCGATTGGGCACACCGACTCCTCCGTCAAACGACATTATTGAGCTTTCATGGTCAGCCTCCGACGACGTTGATATCACCTTTCGAACGGGAAATGCGGAGCAAGCCGAACGATTTATTATTGATCGAATGGGTTGGCGTCTAACGACACCCGAGATCTCTCAGGCGTCGCTCTTGGGAATCAGTCTTACTGAGATTCTTGATTCCGTTGAACTGCCGGTCCTTGTGTTCAATGATGACGAACGCGACACGATAATTCCAGTCTTCGCATTTACGTATAGCTTCCTCGAAGACCACCGGAATCAATTCGGACTTGCGAGAAGTACCCTCCGACAGATCCAGGAATCGGCTGGATTCGATGTTCATGAGTTGGATGGCAGGACGGCGGTTGTCTGGCGCGACCGAGACGATATCTTCGTCGCTTTTGTTGAGGGGAGTGGCGTTGACTTTCAGTCCCGAATCATCATTCCATCCTGACCTCACACCAGGTCTCGCTGAGCTCCAAACCCTCTTTTTCTTTTTCGGATCGAAGACGGAAGCGTGATCCGAAAGGTGGTTCCTTCGTCGGGACGAGAGTGGAGGAGCACCAGAGAACCTCCGTGATAATCCTCTACAATTCTGCGAGCCAAGCTCAGGCCGAGCCCCCAGCCCCGTTTTTTGGTACTGTATCCTGGCCTAAACACGTTCTTCCACTGTCGGCGGTCGATGCCTTTTCCCCTATCAGACACATCGATGAGTACATTTCCATCCATTTTCTTTGCGGAAATATCGATCTTCCCCTGCTCGAAAAGAGTCGCATCAATGGCATTTTTCAACAGGTTTTCGATGACCCACTCAAATAATTCGGCGTTCAATGGCGCCTTAAGCTCCTCTGGGATGTCGATGGACAGCTCCACGGTCTTGCCGCCTTGGGGCAATCGACGGCGCATATACTCAGAAATATTCTCGATGACCGGCTTGAGAGATTGCTCGTCAAGTTTCGGAAGTGATCCTATGCCTGAGAACCGGCTGGAAACTCGGGTGAGTCGTTGGATGTCTTTTTCAATCTCATCAAACGTCAGGCGTTCACTTTCGTCTACGCTCTCTTTCGCTCTGAGCACTTCAAGCCATCCCATAAGACTGGAAATCGGCGTACCGAGTTGATGCGCGGCCTCCTTGGCCATCCCCACCCACAAACTCTTCTGCTCGCTCGAACGGACGTAAGAGAAACCAAAATACCCGACCAGAACGAACAAGCTCACGAAACCCAGCTGAACGTACGGAAACCACCGAACCGCTGTAACCAAGGATGACTCGCCGTAGTGCATTCTCTGATTCAGCGTATCGGAAGGAAAGGCGACCACAATTGGAATTGGACGATGAACCTCATCCATTTCGGTTTGAATCGACGAAAGACGATCCCGGATCCGTTCGTATTCAACCGGATCGACCGCGAGTATGGAATCCAGTTCGGAGAGAGATTCAGGTAGGTTCGGAATATTTCTCCAGATTGTGGCCGTTCCTAAAATTGAGTCTTCCAGAATGGCCGGAATATCGAACGTGTTGGGCTCCAGAAAAGCACTTAGAATAAACGTCAGGTCGCTTGCGGGTGGCATGCTTTGCGCCCACACGAGAGCCTGTCGATAGCGTTCGCGTTTCCCTTCCTCTATGGAGTTTGAGAGAGGAAGCCCGGATCCTCGGGAAATTTGAAATTCCAGGTCTCGAAGTTCATTCTGGAATGGATTGATCGATCCCTCCTGAGCAACTTTGGGTACTTGTTCCAGAGCACTGGCCCACAGTTGGATAATGGACGTTTCACGACTCCGAAGTCGATTTGCCAGGTCTTTTGTATACCATAGTGACGATACGGCAATCGCCACGGCGAATAGAATCAACCCGAGCTTGAGGTTGACGGATACACGGTAGGCTTTCATAAGTGATCTACGATCGAGTGACGCAAGCATTTCAGATTCGAAATGTACGTCAACTCAAGGAACTGGCTCCTGAACTGAAGCTTTTATTGATCACACGGCCGCGTGTTGAAACCGTTCAATAGTTTGGTTTCTCTTCGGCCCGGTCGAAACGATTATTGCCGGGACCTCCAGAAATTCTTCGATGAATTCGATATAATTCCGTGCTTCTTGCGGAAGCTCGTCGAATGATGTAATCCCCATCACATCAGAGTTCCATCCAGGGAAAGTCCGGTATTCAGGTTCAACTTTCTCAAGGGTCTGAATATCACTCGGGAATCGAACGGTTTTTTTGCCCTCATTGCTGTAGGAAACACAGACCTCAATTTCGTCTAGCCCGGACAACACGTCTAGCTTCGTAATGGCCAGCCCTGTGAATCCATTAATCATAGACGCAAATCGGAGTGCCACCAGATCCAACCATCCGCACCGCCTCGGTCGACCTGTCGTTGCTCCGAATTCAGCGCCGACTCGCCTGAGCTCGCTCCCCGTTTCATTTTCTAATTCTGTGATGAACGGTCCGTTTCCGACTCTTGTGGAATACGCTTTTACAACCCCGATCGTCTCCTGAACCGAAGTTGGAGGGATTCCCAGGCCTGTACAACACCCGCCAGCCGTAGGATGACTCGAAGTGACGAATGGATACGTCCCAAAATCTACATCCAGCAAAGATCCCTGGGCCCCTTCTGCCAAGATTCGCTTCCCCTCTTTTAAGGCCGAATTGAGATATTCCGATGTATCCGTTACGAATGGATCAATCAATCGATCAAATTCTACATATTCCTCGATAATTGCTTCGACGTCCAGTTTTTCCTCTCCATAAATCGACTCCAAAATGGCGTTTTTCTCTTCGATGGAGGCCGTTAGTTTTTTTCGAAGTACATCTCGGTCGAGCAAATCGACCACTCGAATGCCGGTTCGTGCAACCTTATCGACGTAAGCAGGCCCAATACCCCTTCCCGTCGTTCCAATGGCTCCTGCATCTCTCGCCCGTTCCCGCGCGCCTTCAATGGCCTTGTGGTATGGCATGATGAGATGTGCAATGTGCGAGACAAACAATCGGTTCTCAACTGAATAACCAAGATCCTCGATCATCTGTATTTCATCCATCATGGACACAGGATCGATCACGACGCCATTCCCGATTACACAAGTTACTCCCTCGTGAAAGACGCCACTGGGAATCAGATGCAAGACGAACTCCTCTTCTCCCCAGCATATTGTGTGACCTGCGTTAGCGCCGCCCTGATATCGGGCAACGATATCAATGTCACGACTGAGCAAATCTACAATCTTTCCCTTCCCCTCATCGCCCCATTGGCTTCCAATAACAATCGTAACCGGCATAATGGTATGGTTATTCGCTTTCCTCCCTTTGAAAGGGAGTCGAGCCGTAAATCATTTACACAAGAAAGGCGGCGAGACTCTGCTCGCCGCCCCTTCCCTATCTGATATGGTCAATATTGCATTCACGTATATTCTTTACGAATGCTGGATCTACCAAAAAAACGTGCCCGGCTACTTGTAACTCTCGACAGCTTCATCGACGGATTCGAAGTGCTTAAATACCGTGATCAACTTCGTAACAACCAGCAACGACTGAATCCGATCAGCGACGTTGGCCAATCGCAAATCTCCACCGGCATTACGCATGGTGGTCATCCCGCTGATCAGCATCCCGAGCCCACTTGAGTTCATGAACTTCACTTTTGAAAGATCAACAACCACGTTGGCCTTGTTATTTTCCTTTAACTCGTGCAAGGTGTCATGGAGTTTGGATCCGTCGGGACCACCCATGATGTTGCCTTTCAGTGTGATGACAACGGAGTTATAGCGCTCGTCAACATTGTAGTTCATTAGCTTTCTAGAATTGTGTGCGGGGATCGAAATACTCCGGCGGATTCTTTTCTCATCGAAACAAGCTACCTGCGTGTCGTACTCTTTTTCTTCAATTCAATCACTATAGGTGATGCTACGAAAACTGAAGAGTACGTCCCAATTAGAATTCCGATGATCAATGCAAAGGCGAAGCCACGGAGCACTTCGCCACCGAATATAAATAGGACGCCTACTACGAGCAAGGTCGTCCCGGAAGTGACGACCGTTCGGCTCAAGGTGTTGTTGATGGAACGGTTGACCACATCATTATAAGATTCCGCCTTGAACAGTCCTGTATATTCGCGAATTCGGTCAAAAACAACGACCGTATCGTTCAACGAGTATCCCACAATCGTTAGGAATGCCGCAATAATCGTTTGATCGATTTGCGTCGAAAAGGGCAGAATCCCTTTCAGAAGTGAGAATACACCCAGTGTAATAATTACATCGTGAAAAAGAGCGGCAACCGCACCGACGCCAAATCTCCACTCGAATCGAATCATGATGTATACGAAAATCACGAGCAGCGATCCGAAAATAGAGAATAAGGCGCCCTCGGCTAGGTCTTGGGCAAAGCGAGGCCCAACATTATCGGTCTTCTGAACACTCAGCGTCGTATTGGGAAAAGCGTCTCCGATACCCGACAAAATGAGGTTCTGCGTTACATCGATATCATCCATGGGAAGGGTTCGAATAAGCAGTGCATCGTTGCCGAACGTTTTGACTTCCGGATCGGAACTCAGTACTCCAGTTAGAGCGGAGCGCACGGCTACCACATCCAGAGGCTCGCTTGTCTCAATGACAAATTCCATCCCTCCTTTAAAGTCGATGCCCAACTCAAGTCCATTTAGTACGAAGGAGCCGATACTTGCCAGGATCAGAACGCCAGAAAAGATATACCCCTTTTTCCTGTTAGCAATGAATTGGAAATTTGCCTTTTCAAAAATTCGCATGTCACTTTTTGTATGTGCACCACGAGGTGCAAAAAATTAATTCAATGGGTTTGTACGCCGAATCAACCGTAACTAACGGCGAGATGTCGATCAAGCACTACGTAGTCAAATAGGACGCGGGTGAATACGATCGCCGTGAACAAAGACGACAGAATTCCTGCCATGAGCGTGACCGCAAATCCCTGGATGGGACCGACTCCAAACGAATACAGGATCACGCCTACAAAAAACGTAGTAATATTGGCATCAAATATTGCGCTGAGAGCCTTGGAATAGCCCGCGTCGATAGCAGCCTTGAGCGTCTTTCCCGTGGATAGTTCTTCC
>SMXL01000062.1 GCA_004356385.1 Bacteroidota bacterium | reverse complement strand
GTAATAGCCTGGGCCTCTCCTCCATTGGGACGAATGACAAAAATTTGCCTTTTCTCTCCTCGCGTGGCGGCAAAAGCAATCCATCTCCCGTCCGGTGACCATCTCGGAGAGGTACTGCTTCCATCCACCGTCCTCGTCAGTTGAAAGGGCTCGTCACCGCCCTTTGCCAACCAGATCTCCGTGTCGTAATTGTTCTCTTTCCAGTCAACCGTGCGAACCGTGAAAACGACATCGTTACCGTCTGGAGAAATCATGGCACCACCGACGCTTCGAAGCGACAGTACGTCTTCGAACGAAGGGCCAGAGATGGACTGAGATTGCGTGACCGATAGACTCGACCAAAAGAATATCCCAGATAAAAAGACGATGGAAATGATCTTCGTGGAACGAGAGTGTTGCCTCATTTGAAGGATTCGATAAGGTGGCTTGGAGTACGAAGAGGTCCAATGTAACCGCTTTCTGCTAAGATGTCGATTCAGCGGAGGAGCAAACAGCGCCATCACGGAAGAAGATAATTTGGAGATTGGGCACGGATTTCAGTATATCCTAGTCGAAGAATTCCTAGCACCATGTTGTCAACAGCCGCACCACAGTGAACCTCTCCAGACGATCCTTTTTTCAACTCGCCCTAGTGTCCGGACTTTCGCGGAAGCTGATACGCTCCTCCCCCGCACGAGCAAAAAGCCGAGTGCGAGTTTTGCCCTCTGAGACAAGAAGCATCGATCCATGGATCGAAGTTTCCAGAGATGCCTTGAGGCACAACACGCAACAAGTTTCCCGTCTCGCGGGCGGTAGGCCGATTCTGGCGGTCGTTAAAAACAATGCTTACGGATTGGGGCTCGGAACGGCCTCCGATATCTTGGCCGATTTTCCTGAGATCGGCGGATTTGCAGGTGTCAAAGCGTCGTCTTGTTTAAAATTGAGAGATAGAGGGATCACCAAGCCCATTCTTCTGATGGGTCTTACTCCAGACGAGGACGGCGCTGAACTCATCATCCAAGACATTCAACTCAGTGCGTACACGCCGGATGCTTTAGAACGACTGACACCGCTTGTTCGAAAAGCCGGAAAACCAGCCTCGATCCATTTCTATCTGGACACCGGGATGGGAAGGATGGGCATGCCGTTTCGGCAGGCGCTTCCCTGGATGAAGACCGTTGCTTCCAGCCCACTTATTTCCGTCGAGGGCACCTTTATGGCGTTCACAGAAGAGACGGAATTTGATCTCGAGCAACTGAACAGATTCGGAGCCCTCTTGGATGAAGCGAAATCTCATGGCACACCGACGGGCCACATCCATGCCGCCTCCTCAAATGGGGTCTATCATTTACCCGAAGCTCATTTTGACATGGTTCGGCCCGGGATCGCACTCTATGGCGCCTACCCGAGTCGACCGGCAGAAGAGCGGGAGAAAGCCAAATTGATACCTGCATTCAGTCTCAAAACATCTGTTGTTCGGGTTGCCAGACTGGAGAAGGGAGACGGTGTAAGTTATGGACGAAATTACGTCGCCGATAAGCCGATTTGGGTCGCAACCCTTTCGATTGGCCACGCGGATGGATACTCCCGCCGGGCGGTTGATGGGGCGGAAGTCTTGATCGGCGATAGGCTCTATCCGGTGATCGGTGCAGTGAGCGCAAGCCACACCATCGTTGAAGTGGGTGAAGAGCAGACGGTTGACGTGGGAGACACGGCTTCACTCATGGGACCGGAGCACCCAAGGATTCACCCGAACCACTTTGCAGATACCGTCGGCATCTCGGTCTACGACGTGTTGATGCACATGAACCCAGATCTGGAACGAGTCGTGGTTTAGACTCGATGGCGCTCAGTCTGGAATCAATCCTTTTTGGCGGGCATACTCGAAGACGTTCCCGGCCCGGAGAATTTCAGCCACATCACCGAGTGGGTTCAGGAGGAATTCCTCGTCGGTGGTCACATTCTTGAGCGTCGAGACCGTCAAATCGATCTCCAGTTCATCTCCCGTTCGGATTTTATCGACGAGCCGGACGCGTGACTCGAGCGGTACCAGAAATCCTGCATCGACCGAGTTCCGATAAAAAATCCGCGCGTAACTCTCGGCCACAACTGCTTCGATCCCTGCCACGAGAAGGCAGAAGGGTGCGTGTTCGCGGCTCGACCCGCACCCAAAATTCGTCCCCGCAATCACGATCGTGTAATCACTCTCGTATTCTCCCTCGACCGTGAGCGGCAAGTTTCCATAGGGAAGCCCTTGCCCCTCAGACGGGATGGCGCTCATCGCGTGTCGGCCGTAGTGCTTTCTCTCCTCTGGATCCGACATGGAATACACCAGATTTTTTGCAGGAATAATCTGATCCGTATCGATAGAGTCACCAACGACGTATGCTTTTCCGGATATAAAATCTTTCATGATTGCTCGACTGGCTCTTCGTTACTTGAACTATTCGCTACACCAGGACTTCCCTAGGATCCGTAATCACTCCTGACAGAGCCGACGCGGCCACAGTCAGTGGCGAGGCGAGATAAACCGAAGCATCTTTCGATCCCATACGGCCGGGAAAATTCCGATTGGTCGTCGAAATCACGACTTCCGTGCCTTGCATCCGACCAAATGTGTCGATGGGTCCGCCGAGGCAGGCTCCGCAGCTCGCATGCCCCATCTTGCATCCCGCATTGACGAACACATCCCAGAGCGAAACACCATCTACCATCGTCGTTCGCATCGCCTCTGATACCGCGGTGCTCGAAGGAACGACGTAGGTATCTACCCGCACTTCACCCCCTTTGATAATCTGCGCAGCCGCCTGAAAATCCTCGAGTTTTCCACCCGTACAACTTCCAATGTAGGCTTTGTCCAGTTTCGTACCGCTCACCTCCGATACGCCGGCCCGGTTATCCGGGCGATGGGGTTTGGCGACCACCGGTTCCATGCCGGCCACATCGTACACTCGCTCCAAAATGCGTTTCGCATCATCGTCCCCGTAGACAGGCTGAAACGAGGCGTCGGTTCTCGAGCGAACGTACTCAAATGTCTTCTCGTCCGGCTCAATGATTCCGTTTTTACCTCCCGCTTCGATCGCCATATTCGTCAGCGTCATCCGCTCTTCCATCGACAACGCATAAACGGCCGGTCCCGTGAACTCGAGGGCACAGTACGTACCGCCGTCGAATCCAATGTCCCCAATGACGGTGAGAATCAGATCCTTGGCCATTAAATACGGCGGGAGATCACCCTCAAATACAAATCGCATGGATTCGGGGATTTTAACCCAGATCTTCCCGGTCCCCATGATGAGTGCGGCGTCGCTGTTTCCGATTCCCGCCGAAAAAAGACCGAACGCGCCCGACGTACATGTATGGCTGTCAGTGCCGAAGAGTACATTGCCCGGGCGGTTGAATCCTTCCTCCGCCAGGGCTATATGGCAAACGCCCCTGTAGCGAGAAGTACCCACATCAAAATAATGCGGCAGCTCCTGTTCCGCGGCAAAGGCCCTTAAAAGTTCGATATTCCTCCGCGCGTGGGGATCGGCGGTGAATATGTAGTGATCCGGCATGATCACCAGCTTCTCCCGATCCCAGACCTTCGCCAATTCCCCAAATTCCCGCTTGAAGATGTCTATCGTAGGCGGACCGCAGATGTCGTGGGTCATTAGAATATCGACATCGATCCAGATATTCTCTCCGGGCGAGACCCGTTCACGCCCGGCGTGGGAGGCAAGTATTTTTTCCGTGATCGTCTGTCCCATGTTCGTTAGTCACGAATGATTAAAGCAGCAGTCACTAATTACGCTACACCGCCCTGGAAAGCCTGTATGATGCCGTCGTTCACGAACTGAACGGATTCTTCGTCCGCACGGAACGAAGCCAAGTTATTCAAAGCATTCAGATAGGCCTCTGCCGATGCGAAAACCACGTCTGTACTGCTGGCTTTTCCAGCAAAACATGGGCCTCCGATCGTGATCAGAACCGAAACCTCACCAAAGGCATCGGCGCCTTCCGAAATCGATCTGATAGAGTAATTGACCAGGTCGTGGGCCTCGTTCACAGAATGATCCATCGCCCGAAAAAGAGCATCAATGGGTCCATCCCCTGTAGCCGACTTTTCCTCCATCTGACCCGTGCGCAGATGCTTGATCCGAACAGTAGCCTCCGGCTTTTTATCGGTCCCAACGGATACCTCCATATGATCCAATTCGTAATGAGGTGTGTTCACAGGCGTGGAATCTTCGTTGACCAGATTGAAAAGATCGATATCGTTGATCTCTTTCTTGCGATCCGCCAGCTTTACAAAGTCTCCGTAGACCCTTTCCTGGCTGGCCTCTGGAATCAGCATTCCTAATTTTTCGAGACGATTGAACAGTCCATGTCGACCTGAGTGTCTACCCAGCCGGATGGGTTCGACATCCTGACCCACGTCCTCCGCCTTCATGATTTCGTAGGTTTCTCGCATTTTCAGCACGCCATCCTGATGGATGCCCGCTTCATGACTGAACGCATTCAATCCCACAATCGCCTTGTTCGGAGGAACTACGAAGCCGCAAAACGTCGAAACCATTTTGCTCGTATCCATAAGCAATCGACTGTTGATACCCGTCGTCAAGCCGAGTCGAGCTTCCCGAACTCGAAGCACCATCGCCACCTCTTCAAGGGCTGCATTCCCTGCACGCTCACCGATTCCGTTGATGGTGCATTCTATTTGACGAGCTCCCGCCATCGCTCCCGCAATCGAATTGGCAACAGCCAGACCGAGATCGTCGTGACAATGCGTGGAGAATACAACGTTCTTTGGAATCGAACAGTTCGCCATCACCGTGTTGAAGAGGGCCGTGTACTCGGTCGGTACGCAGTATCCCGTCGTGTCGGGCAAATTAATCGTCGTGGCGCCCGCATCAATAACCGCTTGTACGACCTCACACAGGTACTCATCGCTCGTCCGACCCGCGTCTTCAGCGCTGAATTCGACATCGTCCGTAAAGGATTTCGCAAACTGAACCGCTTCAACGGCCATTTTGAGGACCGTTTTTCGTTTTTCTTCGATCGTTTTTCCGTAGCGATCTTCTCCAAATTTACTCTTGAGGTGGATGTCGCTCGTGGCAATAAAAGTGTGGATTCGGGTGCGCGATCCGCCTGAAAGCGCCTCACCGGCAGCCTTCACATCGCCCTTGATGGCTCTCGAGAGCGCACAGATAACGGGTCCGTCAATTTCACTTACAATCCTGCGAACGGCTTCATCCTGTCCGGGAGAAGAAATCGGAAATCCAGCCTCAATCACATCGACACCCAACTCTGCCAGCCTCTGCGCAATCTGGACTTTTTCGGGAATGGTCATTCCTGCTCCAGGAGCTTGCTCACCGTCTCGAAGGGTCGTGTCAAAAATAACGACTCGATCAGATGGGGGTTGATACGTTTTCGTTTTCTTCTTAGTCATCACACGGCTACCTCTGTAAGCCGGTCTGCAATTACATTTGCCATCTCTATTGTACCTACTTCTATAGAATCATCCTCCAGAATATCCGGGGTTCGAAATCCATCCGAGAGGGCCTGATCGACGGCTTTACGAATTCGGGCTGCCAGTTCGACCAGTTTCAGTTCTTCAAACAGCATTGCGCTGCTGAGGATTGCACCAATCGGATTTGCCTTGTTCATACCTGCGATATCCGGTGCCGATCCGTGAACAGGTTCGAACAGCCCAACCGTCCCGCCCAAACAGGCGGAGGGAAGCATCCCCAGTGAACCCACCAGCGTCGAAGCCAAATCGGAAAGAATGTCTCCAAACATATTCCCAGTCAGTAGCACATCGAACTGACTCGGATTAACAATGATTTGCATGGCAGCATTGTCAACATACATGTGACTCAGCACGACGTCCGAATAGGACTGCTGATGAATCTTCGTCACGACTTCGCGCCAAAGAACAGAGACTTCCAACGCGTTGGATTTGTCAACGGAT
>SMXL01000005.1 GCA_004356385.1 Bacteroidota bacterium | reverse complement strand
CGTATAAAATTCACGGTCTAGATTCCGAATCGTATAAACCAACAACTCGTTCGCTCATGTCCATGGTCGTGGAGGAAGATCGAGCGAGACTACAGAATCATATTCGCAAGGAAGGTGCGGAGATGGTCGGACTCTCCATCATGTATCGTATCCGTCGCCCAGACGGTAACATCCGCATCTTGCACACGAAAGCGGTAGTGGAAGACGGAGAAGATGGAAAGTCACCGAGGCGCTATGGGACGACGCAGGATGTAACGGATGGAAAATCGATCGAGGCAGCGTCAATAAGCTTGGAAGAGACGAAGACCGATTCTTCAAATTCAAAGTCTCCGCTATACATCTTATTCTGTGACACCGATGGGACGGTTACCTATGTAAACTTGGCATTTTCTAGTCTCACGCCGAGGGTAAATGTAGGCGACTCCATTTATTCGTTCTCACCATACTTCAACGAAGAAAAGTTACGTCCTGTTCTTCGACGCGTAGAAGATAGACTGCTTTTTGAAAAATTCGAGTTCACTTATCCGTCTGACGGAAAGGACGCGTCACTGCTCGTTGCAATCGTTGAACCCATAATCTCAAGTGAAAATCTGAACGGCTACTCATTCTACGTATTTCGAAAAGCTGATCGCCCCGATACTGAAACAGTTGCGGCTGAGAGTTACAAATCTCTGTCAGAAGCATTGCGAATTGCCCGAATTGGCCACTGGGAAAGAGACTTATCTGAAGAACGCTCCGAGTACTCTGACCAATGCTTAAATATTCTCGGGGTTGACCCAGACACTTTTGTCCCATCTACCGAGAACTTTTTTCGCTTAGTACATCCCGACGATGTCCCGGAGATGAGCGCAAAATTAAAAGCCCTTTATGAGGATGGTAAATCGTTCGAACATGAGTTCCGCATATTGCGAACAGACGGTAGCATTAGGTATGTAATTGGTCAAGGCGAACGCTTTGGAGATGAGGCCACGGGACTGAAAGTTCTCGGAACCGTCCTTGACATCACAGATCATCGTTTAATGCTTAACGACCTTCGGCAATCTGAAATCCGTTTCAGTACACTGTTTGAGGAAACAAAGCATGCTCATGAACAGCTTCTTCGGCTTTCTCGGCGCCTGTCGACCATCCAAGAAGAAGAGCGCCGAAGAATCGCGCTCGACTTACATGACGAGGCAGGCGGTCTTCTTACCGCCATTCAATTGGCGTTGCAAATGATCATTAAGAAAGCGGACAAACCCGACGATGATTTGGCTCGAGCGGAGCGATTTGTTGATGAGCTGATCGATCGGATTCATCACTTCACCCATGAACTACGACCTGCTTCGCTGGACCAGCTCGGACTCAGATCCACGCTCTTGGCCCATTTCAGAGAATTCGAGGATCGGCACGGAATAGCCCTCAAGATAAATCTAAACCTTGACGACGACGAAGACTTTCGCCAGGATTTGAAGATTGCCGTTTTCCGAATTACGCAAGAAGCTCTCAACAACGTCGCACGACACGCGTTCGTTACTGCGGCTTCCATCACCGTGAAGCGTCGGAATGGCGAGCTTGAGATCGTTGTCGTGGACAAGGGAGTGGGTACGGTCGGATCGATCAGTAATCCGCCCGATCGTATCGGCCTAGATGGAATGAGAGAGAGAGCACTCTTATTGGGTGGAACGCTGGAGATAAAAAGTATTGCCGGTGAAGGAACCACGTTGCGAGCTCTGCTTCCAGTTTAAATTAATCGACAAAATGTCGTGATCTCAACTGTAATTGCGTTATAGGTATGGACAGTACTATTGAAACTTCGCCTGCAGATATCGGAATGGCCACCGTCGTTCTAGCTGAAGATCATCCGATCGTTAGAGAAGGCATTCGGGCGTTTCTAACCAAAACGACCCGACACAAAGTTGTTGCTGAATGTGGCGACGGAGCGACGGCCTTGGCCCTCGTGGAGAAACACCGTCCCGATGTACTCATTGCTGATCTTCGAATGCCTGGTCTTGACGGTCTGGAAGTAACTCGGCGCGTTCATCAAGACTTCCCTTCCACAGCCGTTGTTGTACTCTCCATGTATTCGAGCGATTCCTATGTGTCTCGCGCCTTCCGAAATGGTGCGCTCGGCTACGTTCTTAAGAATTCAGACATAAAGGAGCTCAACGACGCCATTGTAAGCGCTCTCAGCGGCAAACGCTTCCTTAGCAAAGGCCTCACGGACCGCGCACATCGTGATCCAATATCCGCTGATCGATACGAATTACTCACCGCTCGCGAGCGTGAAGTACTTCAGCTCGTCGGAGAGGGATTTTCCGCACCAGATATATCGGAAAAATTGTCGATCAGTACCAGAACGGTTGAAAAGCATCGATCCAATATCATGAAAAAGCTAGAGGTAAAGAATCACGCGGACATGATTCGATTTGCCCTCCAACGTGGCCTCATTCCTCTTGAGATCAGCGGCAATCGGACTGCCTCATGACTGGAACGACCGGACCCGGGCATATTTCCTCCACAATTCTCCCGTCGTTTTAAAGGATCCAAAGTAGCGCGATCCGAACTTCGGTTGAGCCTTCCCGACTCTTCTAGAACCGCGTGCAATATATTCTCAGACAGAACTGAAGAAATTTGTCGAGATGTCAAAGATAGTCGGGATTGATGTCGGTGGTACGTTTACAGACTTCGTGTTTCTCGATGCCGGAAAGATCAGAATTCTCAAACTCCCCACTGATCCGGAGAATCCAGGCACAAGAATTCGTGCGGGTCTGGATCAAATCCAAGCCGAATCGAACGTCCGAATCGTACACGGAACGACGATTGCAACCAACGCCATTTTAGAGCGGAATGGAGCAATCACAGCTCTCGTCACTACGGCTGGATTCGAAGACGTACTCGAACTGGCCCGACAACAGCGACCCGAACTCTATCGGCTCAATCAGACTCGACTCGAACCCATGGTTCCTCGTGAACTTAGGTTCGGCGTACGAGAACGAACCAACGCCGTTGGTGAAACGCTGATTCCTTTGAAAAGCGAAGACATCGATGAGATGATTGAAACGCTCGCCGAATCAGGCGCTGAGAGTGTCGCGATTGTTCTTCTGTTTTCTTTCGCCAATCTTAACCACGAGCGGGAAATTGAGGCTCGACTTCGTACGGCCTTACCTGATTTGGATATTTCGGTAAGCAGTCAACTTCTTCCCGAGTATCGAGAATATGAGCGGACAGCAACGACCGTCGCCAACGCCTTTCTGAGTCCGGTCGTTCGTCGATATCTGGAAGACCTTTCTAGTTCGATTGGTGATCGCCCGATCTCTATCATGCACTCTGGCGCAGGTCTTAGTGACCTGAAAACGGCGTCGAGAGAGGCCGCTAAACTTGTACTGAGTGGCCCAGCCGCAGGCGTAATAGGGGCTTTTGATGTCGGCCAACGTGCAGGACTACCAGATCCTGTCCGCATTCTGTCTCTTGATATGGGAGGGACCAGTACGGACGTCTCACTCTGTGAGGGCCGCATTCCGGTTTCTCCGAACACGGTTGTCGGCGATACGCCCATCCGATTCCCTGCAGTCGATGTTCACACCGTCGGAGCGGGCGGTGGCAGCATTGCATGGGTGGATGATGGCGGTGTCTTGAGGGTAGGCCCGCAGAGTGCAGGTTCGCTTCCTGGTCCGGCCTGTTATGGTCTAGGCGGCACAATACCAACGGTCACCGACGCCAATCTCGTCCTCGGAAGGATGCTGTCCGAACATTATCTCGGAGGAAGTAAGACTCGGAAACTGAATTCGACCCTTTCAGAAGCCGTATTCGAAGAGATCAGCAAACGCTTGAATCTGAGCATAATCGATACGGCTCTCGGAATTTTGCAGATTGCCAACGCGACCATGGAACGAGCCTTGAGAAAGGTGTCCGTCGCCCGTGGCTACGATCCTCGATTATTTACGTTGATACCTTTCGGTGGCGCGGGTCCGTTGCACGCTTGCGCACTCGCTACGTCACTGAATATCCGGGAAATACTCCTCCCTGTTCATCCTGGTGTGCTCAGCGCGGTCGGCCTTTGTCTGGCCGACACGGTGTATACGAGGTCTCTGTCCATACTCAAGTCGCTGGTAGATCTAACCATGGACTCGTCGCTGCTCGTTGAGAAGGAGGAAATGCTGGCCTCCGAAGTCTCTGAGTACTTTTCGAATTCAGGCCAAAAAGCCACTACAACATGGTCGGCCGACGTGCGCTATGAGGGTCAAAGCCATGAGTTGATATTAGACATTCAAGCCCCGTCTGACCACGAAGTACTTTCTCATCTGGAAGCGAATTTTCATCGGGCACACGAAAAAGAGTTCGGATACAGCCTCAAGGATGCGGTCATCGAATTGGTCACCCTGAGATGTACGGGACGTAATTCAGTCGAATCATTTGATTTCCAGTTTCCTACCGATCGGTCATCGATAGAGCGCGCAACGGCGACATCCCACTCCATCTGGTTTGATCGGACAGGACCAATGGAGACCCCCGTTTTGAACCGCCTCGATCTGGAATCTGGTACGACAATGACGGGTCCGGCTCTCATCACACAGCCCGACACTACCATTTTGGTTGAACCGGGTTGGGAGTTCGAGACGGAGGAATCGGGACTGCTTCGACTTTCAAAAAAAAGAGGGAGCCGCGAAAACGGATGAAGGCCTACGATCCTATATCGCTGGAAGTCTATCGGCACCGATTTGAAGGGATTGCCGAAGAAATGGGTACTGCGCTCAAACGCGCTGCGTTTTCCCCGAATATCAAAGAACGTCTCGATTACTCGTGTGCGTTGTTTGATGCTGAAGGTAAACTGGTTGCTCAGGCGGCGCATATTCCTGTGCATCTGGGAGCGATGTCCGAGTCGGTTCAAGCCGCCCAGGAACGTGTTGGAACGTGGTCCCCTGGAGACGTTGTCGTTCTGAATGATCCCTACCTGGGCGGCACCCATCTGCCCGATCTCACAATGATTTCTCCTGTATTTGATGACGTCGCCCGTTCGCCTCTCTTTTTCGTCGCGACCCGAGCACATCATTCTGATGTCGGGGGGATGTCTCCCGGCTCCTTGCCGCTGTCGAACGAAATTTTCCAGGAGGGCATCATCCTCCCTCCCGTTCGCCTAGTGTCGAAAGGGTTGATCAATCAAGATCTTCTCGATGTAATTCTTAGAAATGTCAGAACCCCAGGCGAGAGAAAAGGAGATCTTTCTGCACAGATGGCTGCAAATGACGTCGGTACTTCCAGACTGCACGAATTAATTCGATCTTTCGGCGCAGCAGAGGTAGCCGATTATGCGAGGCACCTTCAGCAGTATTCTGAAAACCGTATGCGTTCGATGATCGACGGGTGGCCGGACGGAGAAGGGTCTTTTGAAGATGATCTTGATTTGATCGTGGACGGAGTCGCAGCGCGGAAAGTCATTCGTGTTAAGGTGACGGTCGGAGGAGAAACAGTAGATTTTAATTTTGAAGGATCTTCCCTGTCTGGCCCACATGCGTATAACGCTGTCCTCGCTATCACGCAGTCGGCATGTTATTACGTCGTCCGATGTCTTTCTTCTGACGATATTCCAGTGAACGATGGTTGTTTTCGGCCGGTTTCTGTTCGAGCTCCCGAAGGATCGATTGTAAACGCAGGCCCACCATCTGCCGTTGCAGCCGGCAACGTAGAAACATCCCAACGAATCGTAGACGCAGTTTTAGGAGCCATGGCCGTCCTCCTTCCGGATCGAATTCCAGCCGCGTCCCAGGGAACGATGAACAACGTCACGATGGGTCAAGCGACCGCAGGTGGATCCGATCCCTACGTGTATTATGAAACGATCGCCGGAGGCATTGGCGCCTCACCAGATGTGGACGGACTGGATTGTGTTCATGTTCATATGACGAATACCATGAACACTCCGATTGAGGCTTTCGAGAATGCGTATCCGATCCTTATTACAGAATACGCCAGACGAATAGGAACGGGCGGAAAGGGGGCCCACAGAGGAGGTGATGGCGTAATTCGGGAGTACGAATTTCTCGAACCCACGCGAGTCACCATGCAAAGCACCCGACGAACATCTACCCCGTGGGGTCTTCAAGGAGGATGCGATGGAGCTCCGGGCTTGAACACTCGCATTTCGAGTGAGGGAAAGAGAACTCACTTACCAGCTCAATTTTCGGAAACGTTCTTCCGAGGAGAGCGGCTGAGAGTAGAAACACCTGGCGGAGGCGGATGGGGACCGTCAACCGGCAATTACGAATCCTAAACAAACTTTCTAGAACAGAGCGCTCTGAATCCATCACAGAAAATTAGTAGGTTCTGTGAGAAAAAATCATAGCCTTTGGGTGCTCTACCCGTTAGTATTTGATCATATAATTTGATTTGAATGGAATTTATGACGCCGTCTTTTTTTTCTGCCCCCAATGTTAAAAGGTGGGCGCTTGCGCTGGTGATAACCGCCGTGTTCGTTTCTCTGATGGCGTTTCCGTCTCTGGCGCAATCCCTCAACAAAACTGCGAGCGATGAGGCACATTCGTCTTCCTTACCTCCAACGACGCGACGAACAGTTCGCCTCGTGGCAAACGACATGTACGAGGCTGGTTGGTTACACCGTTTCTTTTTCGGGAGCAAGTACCGAGAGGTGTGGGCGACGCCCATCGAAGTAGAAGTTTTGGATCTCGGTCAGTATGCTGGCGGGCTAACGCTCATCCGAGGCGGTGGAACGGAGCAGACAAAGACGTTGCATTTGCAGGGTGCCAACGGCCGGCGATATGTCTTTCGCCCGATTAATAAGGAAACTTTATCACGGGAGAAGTATGGTCTCAGCATCTTCCAAGAATTAATGCAAGACCTCAAAGTAAGCGCGTTTCACCCGGCAGCGGCACTCGTCGCAGCTCCCCTATCTGAGGCACTCGACATATTGTATGTGACGCCGAAACTGTATGTGATGCCAGACGCCCCGCCCCTTGACAGCCTGACTCAACTGTATTCTGGGATACTCGGACAATTAGAAGAGCGTCCCGACGGTGAAACCGAGACGAATCCTGGTTTTGGTGGAGCCATAAGAGTTTCTGATACAAACAGGCTACTCGAACACCTCAAGGAATCCTCCTATCATCG
>SMXL01000061.1 GCA_004356385.1 Bacteroidota bacterium | reverse complement strand
TTGCGACCACGACAGTCGTGTGGTGCTTGATTGCCGCGTTGGTAATTTTCATTTGATATAAAGGTGAATGCGGAGTCTAATGGCTCAAAAGACTACAAGGGCTAGGCTTCGGACGGTACCGAATGCACCGCATCCCCTTCAGTTACGTTTGTTTGGCCGACAACGATTACCTCATCTCCCGCATTGAGCCCAGTGGTCACAACCGTTTGTCCTCCGAATGAGGCTCCGAGGCTTACCGGTCTCCGGGCGACGACGGCGACTCCGGATGACCTGTCCACAACATAGACGCTGGACCCGAATTCATCTCTGAGAACGGACGATTGCGGGACGACGAGCTGGTTTTCAAGACGTGATCTCCTAACAAAAACGTCCGCAACCATTTCCGGTTTAAACGCCCCGTCCTCATTTTCGAGATCAATTTCGATAGCGAAACTCCGGCTCGCCGCGTCAATTATACTCCCCACGAAACTGATAACTCCGTGTCTCTGTCCAACGCCATAGGCCTTGAAGTGAATCGATACGGGGGTACCTTTCTGGATGTCGATCGCATACCGCTCGGGTACGCCTGCTCGAAGCGTCAACTGACTGGTGTCTACGATTCGAACAACCTGAGAGCCCGGCATTACGTGCTCGCCCTGCTCCGCGAACTGGACTTCGACGCGCCCACTGAATGGAGCTCGCACAAACGTGTTTTCGAATTGCTTCTCTGCCTGAGCGACCAGAGCTTGGGCCTGGTCCTTTTGCGCTCGAGCTGTATTCAAGTCAGAACGAATTTTCTCAAATTCAAGGGCTGAGATGATAGAATCCTGATACAACGGTTTTTGGCGACGAAAAGTGTCTTCTGCGAGAGCCGCCCGAGCGTCTGCAGATGCGAGGTTTGCTTTCGACTGATCCAGGGCCGTCTGAATCAATACTGCATCAATCCGGGCTACTATTCCGTTTCTTGGGACGTCCGTCCCTAGTTCACTCTGAAAAACGAGCGTTCCGGCAGACTGTGCGGACAGGATCGCGTCTCTGGGTGATTTGACAATTCCTATGAGAGCAATCATTTCTTCAAACGGCGTCGGTTCCAAGACAATCGTTTCTACCTCCACCGTTCGTACGGCCCCAGGAGTTGTCTGAGTTGTTGCTGTTTGGGATGATCCATCAGAACTGCATGAGGACAGCAGCAGTCCAACTGCGACGGTCAAGACGGGTAAAATTAACGGGGCGATTTTGGTCATAATCTCAAGAGGCAATGCGGTCGTACAGACAGCGACCCTATTTCAATTAGAAGATTCGAATATTAGGAGGATGACATACCGATGGCAGTTTCGAACATAGCACGGGCTACAAGTACGTCGTGCACGGCTTGAAGAAAATTCAATCGAGATTGGTCCAGCTGATCCGAAGCTTCCCTTAGTTCGAGAGGATTGGCGACGCCTTCCCTCAGTCGAGTTTCGATGAAGGAATAGTTGAGTGAAGCCCGGTCGACGTTTTTTTCTTGTGTCCTTAGGCGAATTCTCGCGTCGCTGACATCTCGAATCGCTCTATCAACTTCCAGTCTTACCGAGCGGGAAAGATATTCGTGATCGAGAGTAGCTTTTTGAACCGCGATTTTCCTCTGCTGGACGCGCTGTTTGGAAGCAGATCCATTAAACAGATTCCACTCAAGCCGGAATCCCATGTTCATGTCCCAATTCCAATAAATTGAATCGAAATATCCATTCGTTGTTGATGAGAACTTGAACGGGTCGCCCGGTTCTGTTCCGACGACCGTCCTGTTATCCGGGATACTTCCCACATAGTTCAAGTTTAGAAAAGCACTCAGGTCGGGTAGAAATTCGCTCCTGGTCACCTTGAGCTGAATTCTTTCGAGTTCGATATTGATCAGTGCCTGCTTTAGGTCGGGGCGGTCCCTCAATGCAATTTGGGCCGGTTCATCGATCGAACCGAATCCTTCATCTGCACTCAGTGCGGCCTCTAGACTTCCTCTCAGCATCATCGATTGCTCTACTGGAATACCGATAAGAAGTTTGAGATCGTCGAGAGACGAGGCCGAGGCATTTGAGGCCTGAACATATTCTGTCTCAAGGTTCGCGAGTTCCACTTCGGCCGACAACCGCTGAAATTTCGGGGCAGTACCTGCAGAAACCTGCCGAGCCATCTCCTTGCGGGTTCGATCTGCTCGATCGACACTCAGTTTCAGCACGGCAACCTGTTCCTGAGCCAAGAGGGACTGGAAAAAAGTGTTTTTCACAGAGGTTATCAATAACTGCTCCTGACGATAGACTCCGTTTTCGTAAAAAGGAGGGAGCCACTTCTGAGCTCCTGCGGCACCGTAGATAACTCGACCATCGAACAGCTTTTGTGTAACACTCAGTCCCGAGCGATACACGGTTGGCACTGAAAAAGGATTGTCGCCAAGTTCCAAGACAATACCGGCCTCTGCCAATCCATCGCCCTGCCTTCGGAAGAACTCCGGTAAGGATATGGGAGACGATGCGGGGTCGGAGTCTGTCCGGGCCTGCTCATTGAAGGTCAACCAATCGATGAACCCAAGCGTCTGAAAAAATCCACTGGCCTGGCTTCCCGCAAAAGGATCGGGACTGCGAACATTTCTTGTAAAACTTGATGAAACATCTATCTGGGGATACAGCTCTGACCATCCTTCCTTGATCAATGATGACGCGTTCTCAAGATCAAGTCGGAGGTTCTGGAGACTATTATTCTTCACGAGCGCGATTTCGATCGCTTCGTCCAGCGTCAGAACGATTTCATCGGCCGAGTTCGTCGCTTGTGCTGAAGCAACGGGAGTCATTCCGAGCAAGGTCCACGTCAATCCTGTTATCAGTGCTAATCCTGCCAGCAGGCGTCGGGTGATATTTTTCTCTAAGAAATGTGTTCTTTTTCGAAACTCATTCATTGCGAGGCAACCTCCACGGTTTTTTCGGAAGACACTCCATAGAGAAGGAAATCGGTAAGAAAACCCGCCTGCTCTTTGGAAGGAAGTTCGAGTGGCCGCTTCGATTGAGTCAGATTTCTTGGACAGTGACGCATCTGGTATCCTTTGATATTCACTAGAATTAGATTCGCCAGTTGTTCAGGGGACATTTCTCGAATGTCGCCTCGATCCATGGCATCCTGAAGTGGCTCAGCCAGCGTTTGAAGAACACGATTCTGTTGTTTCACGAAGTAAGCCACCCGCTCTTCGTCGTCGCTGAAGATCAACTGCTCGGCTTCCTTGACGAGAATGATGAACAAATTGAATTGGTCATTAAAAAACAGGAAGCAATTAGAAACGAACTCTTCCAGCGAGACTCGAAAAGAATCTTTTTCTTGAGATCCAAACGACTCTTCAATCAGTGAACAGAGGCCATTGTAGAGCTGGTCGAAAATGGCCAGGAGGATCTGCTCCTTACCGTCGGGGAAATAGTTGTAGAGGGTACCTTTCCCAAATTCCGCTCGCATGGCAATTTCTTCAAGAGTCGCACCCGCGAAGCCCTTCTCGGCAAAAAGTTCTTTCGCTGCGTTTAGTATGGCAGCCTGGCGAGTCAGCCGTTCCTTTTCCCGGCGAGATAGCCCGTTATCAGTAATGTCCACGACGCAAAAGGTTGTTTAGAAAACGACCGAGCCAGAAACTGACTGATCAGTCAGAAGGTGACCCTTACGTCAAACGTGTGGGTGGGATTCAGAAGACGTGTTAAGGCCTTGTTAAGAATTCAGGAGGCGGGTGAGGAGGCTACAGATATTCCTCAAGGTGATGGGACCCGATATAGTCGACGACATTTTTGACCTGCTGGGCGTTTTCCCGGTTGCAAATCAGCGTCGCGTCTTTTGTATCTATAACAACTGCATCGTGGATACCAACCAGGACGATTAGGCGATCTTCGCCATATACCAGGCAGCGACTCGAATCTTGAACGATTACGTTACCCGTGATAGCATTTCCGTGTTTTCCTTTGCTCTTCAAATCGTACACGGCTTGCCAATCGCCTACATCGCTCCAATCAAACGAGGCCGGTACTACAAAGGTGTTCCGAGCTCTTTCCATCACACCGTAATCGATAGAGATGCTCGGACACGAGGTAAAAGCGTCCAGTGTTGCCTGCGTTTCCCTGGCTGTTCCGAACGACGCTTCCAGTCCGGAAAAAGCATCAGATACTTTCGGTAAGTATGTGGAAACAGCCTTTAGAATGGCATCCGCCCGCCAAACAAAAATGCCGCTATTCCAAAGAAAATCACCCGAATCAATGAATCGCTCGGCAGTTGCAATATTCGGCTTCTCGGCAAAAGTTTTCACAGGGTAGGCTTTCGGCGCGAGGTCGTCATCTGTCTCGTCACGACCGCTATACTGGATATACCCGTATCCTGTTGACGGAAACGTCGGTTCGATCCCGATCGTTAGTAGCGCATCGTCTTCTTGCGCTCGCTCAACACAGACGCTGACGACTTCCTGGAATTTCTTCACGTTTCGAATTACGTGGTCGGCCGGAAGGACAACCATGGTAGCGTCGGGGTCACGCTCAAGAAGCTTGATTGCCGCATAGACAATACACGGTGCTGTATTTCTACTGATTGGTTCGGCAAGAATGTTTTCCTGTGGAACCGCCGGAAGCTGTTCCTGCGTGATGTCGACGTATCTCTCGTGCGTTACGACGAGGCATTGTTCGAAAGGTATCAGGCCTTGAAGCCGTGCAACCGTTGTCTGAATTAGGGTGTCGTCGTCAGCAACGTTTATGAACTGTTTAGGATTGTCGCGTCGACTGAGAGGCCAGAAGCGGGTTCCTCTCCCTCCAGCCAAAATCACAGCAAATGTCATATCACTTTTAAAGACTACGTGTGCAAGCAGATTGTTTAAACGGCCATCTCCGTACTACACCGCTCTTCTTCGGTTTCTCATTACGTAGAACGCACGAAAGTGGCTGATTATGGAGACGGGAAACTGTCTACATAACTGGACACAAAAACCGCTATTTCCGTTCGATAACGCCGTTTACGCGAATTAGACCGGGTCCTCAAACATCGGTCTGTCATTTGTATTGCTATCACTCAGACCTGGGTCTCCGGGAGATAGAGAACATAAAATTGATCGATTCGAGGTACAGCAATGAAACAGAGCGCTAGATTAATCCTGCTAATCCTAATGACTGCAGCTGCAACCGGTTGTGTAGTCGAAGAGAGTGTCGGACCTCCGGGCCCACCGGGAAATGCCAACGTGTTCTCCTTAAACTTCGACTTTCTTTTGGACGATGCGATTTTTAACGGAACAGTGGCTTCTGTTCAATATGACATTCCTGATATTTCAGTCTCGGTTGTTGATGAAGGGGCCGTCCTAATGTTTTTTAGGGATCAGGGCACGTGGACTGCAATGCCCTATACCTATGGTGTCGAATCTCAGGACGTACCTGCTGTCGATTACACGGTCTCTCTCGGCTTCGGGTACGAAGTCGGATTTCTTGAGGTCTTTTATGAGGTTTCGATCGACGCAATTGAGGTGACCGAATTGGTGGATCGAGAAATGAAGACGGTCATCATCAATGGATTTCCCTTTGGGAAGAGGAGTATCGATTTGACGAATTGGGAAGAGGTCAAGAAATTCTACAATTTGAGTGATTAATGAACCGACAAAGATGTTTTGGCCACTTTAGTGAGGATAGGATGCGTCGATAACTTGACAGCAAGACGTATCTAGACTTAACCAGCCCGACTGACTATGAACGATTTACACTTTCAAAAAGCGAAAAGTATACGTAGAGCACATACCGCCACGATGCGGGAGATTATCGCTGGTTTTTGTAGAACTGCATTGGTTGACTATAGAGAAGCGGGCTACCCGTTCGGAAAAAATGTGGACGGGTTACTAATCTGGTTTGAATACGGTCAGAAAACGACTGACAATTGACATTGCTGCAAGAATAGACGGTTCTCTTTCAACGGAAGGCGGCTCGGAATATCGTTCCGAGCCGCCTTTAGTTTATTACGACCTCGAGAATATGGGCATCGTGTTCATCAGTCGACTGAATTCGTCTTTGGTACGTCTTTCCATGGCCTTGTTATTACGCGCTGATTCTTGCCCGCGAAGAACTTTTCCGTCTTTCGAGAGAAAAACAAGGAATCAATGGCGGCAGGATTTGCGGCAACAGGATTAGGTGGCTCAAACGAGAACGGCAAAACACATAATGGTTGTGGGGGTGTGGGCTTTAGTATTGGTCTGCTGGGTAGGGTGTGGTTCAGAAAAAACGGGTGAGCAAGTATCGACTGGCGTTTATGACGAGCGGGTGACATCCACCGACGGAGGAACGGGTCGATTCTACATGAATCGAGAAATTGCGGACGTCATGCAGTCCGAGCACGGTGCGATTTGGCTGGAACGCCCTAGCAGGGATACTGAAGAGCTGCCTTCGCGACTGATGCAGGTTCTCGATCTCAACCAGGCAAACGTTGTAGCAGATATAGGCGCAGGGACCGGCTTTTTTACTTTTCGTTTGGCTCGACTCGTTCCGTCGGGGAGGGTGTTGGCTGTTGAAGTTCAGCAGGCCATGCTGGACACGATCGGCGTACGAATGGAGCGAGAACACGTCCGAAATATTCAGCTCGTCTTGGGTTCCCCAGAGAATCCCTCTCTACCCACCGCTTCTGTGGACATGGCTCTGATCGTATCCTCCTATCATGAATTTTCTCACCCCAGCGAGATGCTGGAAAATATTTTTATTGGACTGAAGGAGGGAGGACGGCTGGTAATTGTGGAATACCGGGGCGAGGATGCAACCATTGCGGCACCGAGAGTTCACAGAATGACGGAACTACAGATTCGTAAAGAGCTCGAGGCATCCGGGTTCAATTGGCGGGATACCATTGATGTTCTTCCTCAGCAGCATATTGTCGTGTTCGAAAAACCAGTTGAGGCGATCATCGACACCTGAAAATCAAGAAGGAGGAAGGCTACCGTCTTCGAGGTCGAGTACGCGCCATAGGTACCAACTGGCAACGCTACGATACGGGCGCCATCGCTCACCGTATTCAAGTAATTCCTTCGGCAAAGGCAACTCATTTTTCTCATACAGCATGGAGAAACCTTTTCGCACGCCCAGGTCGGTCGCTGGTAGAATGTCCGGACGACCTAGCCTGAACATCATCAACATTTCGACCGTCCAAGGACCAATGCCGCGAACGCTGGTGAGCCTGTCCATGATTTCCTTGTCAGGCAGTTCATGGATGGTCTCTCCATTCGGAACCACTCCGGATATCGTTTTTTCCGCCAGGTCCTGAATGGCCGTGGTCTTGGCTCTCGAAAGACCCACCGAGCGCATGGATTCGAATGTCAACGCTTGTACAGCCTCTGGTCGGACACCGATATGCACAGGAAAAAGATCACAAAATCTACCATAGATCGTCGCGGCGGCCTTGCCGGATAGTTGCTGAGCAGTGATGGATCGACAGAGCGCCTCAAACACGTGTAGCGTGGGGCGGTAGTCCATTTTATAGTCGCCCGCGAGTTTGATCAGAAACCCAAGTC
>SMXL01000060.1 GCA_004356385.1 Bacteroidota bacterium | reverse complement strand
CGTGTCCGCCTTAATACTAGGCCTTTCGAATTGGCGAACACTCGTTGTTGTCAGCACTGCGATTCCCCTCGTGTACTTCTTGCACAAGCTGATTTTGAAAAGGATGGGGGAATGGTTTATGAACGTCGGGCTTCCGTCGTTTATTGAAAGGTATCGAGACATGCTGAACTGGATGCTTGACCGGGATTACACCGTCAAGTATGCGTTGCTCCGAAATTCGTTTTCGCTTTCGGCTTTGACGTTGGGGGTCGTAATGTTGATCGCCGGCGGGGTCGTAAGTTCGACAGCCGGATCTACTGCGGGATTCGTGCTTCTTGTACCGGGTGGCCTGCTTACTATCGTCGGCGTACTGGCCACGCTGATTCATACCGCGGAAACAATCTACCTCGGCGGAAGACGTAGCGTGCGTGTCGGCCTCATCTTTGGTCTGCTGTCATTGGCAATTCTTAGTCTGATGTCTCTTGGTACGAAAGACGTGGCCTTCAGCACGATTCTGACTCTCATGGCATTCCCATTCGTGATCTCGATTATTGGGCTGGCGGGAGCGACCCTGAACACTCGCAAGCACCTGATCCTTACCGACAACCGCTCGAGCTTGATGAATACGTCTTTAGGAGCTCTGTTCGGGATCATTTTCATGTTCGCCGCCGCCCCAACGGGTATTGAATTTTTTCCTGAAACGGATCCCCAGCAGGTTAGGGTGACCGTCACGGGTCAACTCGGGATGAATATTGACGCCAGCAACCATCTGGCAACCGTCGCACAACAGCGTCTTGCAATGCTGCTCGATTCCAACAAGGAGTCGGAAAAGAACGTCAAAAATATGCTAATCAACGTCGGTGTTTCGAAGGACGCAAATTTCAGAGGTGGAGCACCAAGTCCGGAGCGCTCGCGAATCACGTTGAATATGATCGATTATGAGCACCGAGACGAAACGAGTACGGAGACCCTGACCAAAATTAGAGCGGGTCTTCAGGGTATTCCGGGAGCAGAACTGCAAATTTCAAAAGACAGGAAGGGCCCTCCCACCGGACCGCCGGTGAACATCGAAATATCGGGGCAGGAGTTTTCGCAAATTGTTCAGATTACCAGAGATATAAAGCAAATTTTACGGGAAGCGTCAGAGACCAATGAGATTCCCGGTCTCGTGGACGTTGCGGACAATCTGGACACGGGTCGTCCAGAACTTTTGGTTCATATCGACCGTCTTCGAGCGGCTCAATTTGGCCTGAGTACCAGAGATATAGCTTCCACCGTCCGGGCCGCGGTGAATGGGGTCGAAGCGGGAAAATATCGAGACGGAGATGATGAATACGATATTGTCGTTCGGTTGAGAGAGTCGGATCGATCGAGCCTGGAAAGTCTGAACAACCTGACTATTCTAGAAGAGGGAATTCAAGTTCCCTTGGTGGCCGTAGCCGAACTGAAGGTCTCGAGTGGATTAGGTTCCATCACCCGGCTCGACATGGATCGGGTTGCGACCGTTTCGGGAAATGCGGCTCCCGGGTTCAACGGCCAGGCCATCCTCGCGCAGGTCCAAAGAAAACTTTCGGAGTATGAGCGCGCGCTTCCAGTAGGTTATAATCTGTCCTATACCGGCGAGAATGAACAACAAGCGGAGAGCTTCTCATTCCTGACCGTCGTATTGATGGTTGGTATTTCGCTCATTTTTATGATCATGGTCGCTCAGTTCAACCGTGTGAGTTCGCCGTTTATCATTATGGTCGCAGTCGGATTTAGTCTGGTAGGCGTAATACTCGGGTTAATCTTGACTCGTACGCCGTTTGGGCTGATGACCTTTATTGGCGTCATCAGTCTGGCGGGAATCGTGGTTAATAATAACATTGTCTTGATCGACTACACGATGCAGCTACAGGCCAGAGGAATGAACCGGCACGACGCCATTATAGAGGCCGGAGCCACACGATTAAGGCCCGTTCTCTTAACTGCGCTTACCACTATTCTTGGTCTGATTCCGCTCACGTTTGGAATCAACATCGATTTTGTCGGATTGCTACGAGATCTGAACCCAAATTTCCAGTTTGGTTCTGAAAACACCCAATTTTGGGGACCCATGGGAACCGCCATCATTAGCGGACTAGGATTTGCGACATTCCTGACTCTCGTCATCGTACCCGTAATGTATTCTATATTTGATTCGGCAGCGAATCAAATGCGTCATGTATTTGGCGAAGCATCGGGAGACAGTTTCGTTGCCGAGGTGGTGGCCGACCAGAATGGCAACGCGGCGCGATAACGTTCGCTCGGAAGCGGCGACCGAACTCCAGTGTCAGATCCCGAAACTAGTCCAACAGACTCAGTCTGAGCGACTGCAGATATTCGAAAATGAGGCAACTTAGGGACTATCCGGACTCTGATCTTCGCATCTTTGAGCGCCCGATTCTTCCCGACTCGAAATTAATCAGTACGGTTCACTTGATCGGGGTATGTGGAATCGGAATGGGGTCTCTGGCAGGGTTGTTCAAGGAAGCTGGCTATTCGGTCACCGGATCAGATAAGGCCGCATATCCTCCAATGAACCACCGGCTCGCGGAACTAGGAATTCCCATCATTGAGGGCTTCGCGGAGGAAAACCTGTCGCCGCTACCCGACCTAGTGATCGTTGGAAACGCCTGTACTCCGACTCATGTTGAAGCGGCGTACGCACGCGATCATCGACTCGTGCAAGCCTCCTTCCCTGAGGCACTCGCCCGATATTTCATTCAGGATAGGAATTCGATTGTTGTCGCAGGAACCCACGGAAAAACGACGACCACAAGTATGCTGACGCATGTTTTTAAAACGGCCGGATTGGATCCCGGATTCCTGATCGGTGGAATCATGAATGACGGTGGTAAAAGCTTCTCAACGGGTTCGGGTGATTATTTTTTGGTAGAAGGTGATGAGTACGACTCTTCCTATTTCGACAAGCGTCCAAAATTTCTGCATTATCAACCACGAGCTGCGATCGTTACGTCCGTAGAATTTGACCATGCTGATATTTACAGCAACCATGAAGAGTACCAGGACGCCTTTCGAGAATTCATAAGACTGATCCCGGCAGACGGACTCTTGGCACTAAACGTCGATGATCCCGCCACACTTGAATTGGCCGAAATCGCAACGAGTTCCGTCGTTACATACGGGCTGAACAATGCTTCGTTGACGGTCAGGAATGTAATTGCGTCACGTGATGGACAATCGTTTGAGGTAGTAAGCGACGGCCAAATCCTAGGCACGTTCGAGCTTTCCATGTCCGGGCGCCATAATCTTCAAAATGCACTGGCCGTCGTGGCGATCGCCTTGGACACCGAGATTCCGTTAGAAGTTATAAAATCTGGCTTGAAGTCGTTTTTGGGAGTCCAGCGCCGGCAACAGATTCTTGGAGAACAAGGTGGAGTAATTGTGATAGATGACTTTGCTCATCATCCGACAGCTGTTGGTGCCACTATAGAGTCGATACGCGAGAGATTTCCCGAACGTCGAATCGTTGCCGTATTTGAACCTCGGTCCAATTCGAGCCGGCGAAAGGTGTTTGAGAATGGATACGCCGAAGCACTCAGTCACGCGGACGCTGCCTTCTTATGCAGCCCCCCCTTCCGTCATAACGACGACGTTACCAACTTTATGAGTATCGACACCGTGCTCGCAAGCCTTCATCGATCTGGCATTCATGGATTTTCTGCCGAAAGTGCCGATTCGCTGTTGGAGCCCCTTCTCGAATTTCTCGCCCCTGGTGATGTAGCGCTCGTCATGAGCAACGGCGGATTTGGAAATATCCACCGTCGAATTCTAGCGTCTCTACAAGGAGACGACCAGGAAAGTAGTCTCTAGATTTTGCTCTACCGGTTTCCGTCTCTCACTTTAATGGTTTGTAGCAAGCACTTTAATGCCGTTCCAAGGTGGAGTTGATACGCGGAAATCCATATGTTTCGAGTCCCCGACGACATGTCCCAGCTTGTCAAATTCATGGATCGCCAAACACTAGAGCGTCTCATTGACGGTATCGACTCCACCTTGGGCCCTGAGGCGGGCCCAGAACAGGTCGAGGAAATCGCCGTCGAGCTGCTTACCAAACTCACATCCGGGACTGTTTCCGCTACCGCTTCTTCCGGGACGAGCGCGCATATCACGCCTGAGGAAGTGATCGTACATGTACGCTTGTCAGACTGCAACAGCCGTCTAGCTTCGACCGTCGTCGCCCTCGGTTACGACAAATTGCGAAGGACTACTTCCAACCTGCCAGAATCCTTTAGAGATTATTTCCGAAAGGCTGAATTGAACGTCCCGAAAATTACTCTGAAAGTGGACGGATTGGGAGAATTATTGAAAGGTTTCTCCGCCTCAGAGATGATCGAGATCGTAACAACTCTTGAGCAAGCGGCCATCGACAGCACATTCAACCGGGTTCAACTCCTCAGGCTCAAGGCGGGAAAAAATGATTCCGCCTCATATCTCCTGCCCCACCTGTCTGATCTGCTTTCCGCTTGTTCCATGGCAGAGATCGACATTGAAATTGGCTCAAAGACAGTCGGCCTCAGGGCTCAAGACTTGCTCGATGTGGCGAAGGCCTTGACGCATTCTGATGACAACGAGAGTAGAATGTCATCCCTTACGGTGTCATGCAACACGTCCACCGAGTCCAATTCTTTCGCCCTCCTGAGGGGCGATCTCCGCGTCGATCTTTCGTTATCCGTCTGGCCTCAGCTTGAGGAGGCGCGAAGCGACCTCCCGGCCGGAGCCTGTTATACGGATCGATATGAGGTATTGGGGAACGTCGGACGCGACCTCGCGACCAGAGGATTAGCGATATTGGAGCAGATGATCTCCTCAGATAGGATGATTGTTAAGGAACACAGCCTCGGAACCGTTTCCCTATCGCTGAATACGCCGAATGAAGGGTCTTCTCCAGCGGGGATTTGGGCTGGATTGCCGGTCGATGCGAGCTCGACAAATGGAGCCAGTCGTGCTTCCGCGGTTTTACTTCGAAACGGCCTACTTTCGAAAATGAGTACAACCAACGGAGTACAGGTGGTCTCCGATGGACTACTCGTTTCGAATGCTCTCAAAAACGAAGTCGGGGTCTCATACGATTTTCCGCCTGCGGAACTCGCTGGATTCCTCGTTGAGGCTTTCGCCGACGCCGTCGAATCCGGGATGTCGAAAAGACTCCGAATCGTGCGTATCGAAATCTCCGGCGATGACGAGCGGTCACGTCTTCATACAGCAGGAACGATCGACCGGATCGAGGGAATGAGTGGTTGGACCGACGAGCACTTTGCTCGAGGGGGAGCTATGATTCCACCAATCGGATAAAATTCGTCAGCAAGAGACGAACGATCATGACGGTTACTGTCGAACCATTGATGTTGGATTTGGCTCGTCCGTTTCGAATCGCCCACGGAACAAGTACTTCGAGAGAAAATGCCCTTGTGCGGTTAAAAGACCATGTCGGTGAAGCCGCCCTCCCACCCTACTACGAATATCGGCTTGATGATGTGAGAGCGTATATCGAATCCCTCGATCTGTCCTCCATATCCGTCGCCGGTGGTTTCGCAATAGACCACGTCCTTCAGGCGCTTCCAAAAGGACCTCCACCGGCGGTCGCAGCATTGGACATGGCACTTCATGATATGTGGGCGAAGACCGTTGGAATGCCATTATATCAACTACTCGGACTCAGCGACACTAAGTCTGTCGTGAGTTCATATGCGTTGTCTATCCCCACTAATTTTGACGAATGGAAAGAAACGCTCGATTCCGTCCGTGAATATCCTTCGATCAAGCTCAAACTTGGATCGGGAGACCTGGCATTTGACGAGACGATCGTCAGGATAGCTCGCGAAGAGTACGCCGGAATACTTTCCGTCGACGCAAACTCAGCCTGGTCTATTCCCGACGCTGTTCGAATCATCCCGAAACTTCAAAAGTTTGACTTGGCTTTCATCGAACAACCTATAGGCTTCGGAGATATAGACGACTGGCACCTACTTCGAAGATTGCTGAGAAAGCCGGAAGTACCTCTGATTGCCGATGAAAGCGTTCGCACGGCTGACGATGTCATCGCGTTGGCTGGAGCCGCCGACGGCGTAAACCTTAAGCTCGCGAAGTGTGGAGGAATTCGCAATGTCCGCCGATTGATTACCATTGCCCGGGCTTTGGACATGAAGGTGATGATCGGGTGTATGGTCGAAAGCAGTTTGGCGCTAACAGCAGCAGCCCATCTTTCTACTCTTGCTGATTTCGTAGATATCGACGGCACACTTCATTTAGCGAACGACCCGTTTTCGGGTCTGGAGTTTTCGCTCGGTCGCATCCGATTGCCTGATCGACCCGGTCTAGGAGT
>SMXL01000059.1 GCA_004356385.1 Bacteroidota bacterium | reverse complement strand
TGGAAGACTGCAACGAATGACGCGTCTCCGCTGAGTTTAACGTGTTTCCCTCCTCTCTTCCCTCTCCTCCGCTGAACTGGACATGTCTCTAGCGACATATGCAGAGATCGTTTCCATGATCGATCGAATCGCTTCTTCCTCGTCAAAGTTCTGGACGATCGGAATGTTGAAGTGATCTGCTTGATCAAGCAGGAAGGACTGCAGATTCCAGATGTGGTCAAAATTTTCAAGGTATCGTTTTGACCTTCTCGACGCGATCGCCTGACCCCGACCGATGAGACGCTTTCGCAATCGTTTCTTTTTCAGAACGGCCAGGATGATCGGGACGACGAGCGCATCGGACTGATCGATGATTTGTTTTATGAGCGCAGGGTGTATGTGTACGCCTTCTAAAATCAGAGATACCCGTTCATTTTCTGCTCTCTTTAACACGCCCTCGATTCCCACGCCGACCTGCTCAGCCTGGCTCAGGTATCCTGCGATCATGGGTGGTTCTTCCATCCCCTCTTGCTCCGATTTCCATTGAGGAAACGTCTTGTAGGCTCCAAACGAAGACGTATGGAGGGTGGGAAGTAGCCGCGCAGGGATCATCAAACGCATGACTTCGCGAAGCATATCTGTAGATTGCGTGCGCACGATATCGAGCCTGTGTGCCAGTTCAGATCCAATCGTACTTTTTCCACTTCCCGTTGTACCGCCGACAAGCAGGATTATGGGTTTGCCGCTGGACCCAAATTCTCTCCACCGTCGATAGCGAACGGCGACTTCTTCACCTGCGTTCAGTCGGATAGCCCGAGAGGTCTGGTCTGCAAGATCTGAAGAAGAGATTTCCTTCTTTTTTGCCGCAACAATACTTGCCTCGATGGATTGGGTAATCTGATATGACTGATCCTGATCCATCCCACATATCTCCATTGACTGAGATAATCGTCCCTTCGAGAACGGAATCTCACTTCCATCTCTATCGATAATGTGAATGGTAGGAACTTCGAGAGCACCTTGCCTATACGCTTGCAGCTGCTCGACGTATCCATGTGACTCAAGGTATTCGGACACGACCGTTCTAAGCTCATGGGATAAAATCTCGGATCGCTGGGCCAGAGAGCGTCGAATTTGATCAGATATTTTATACGCTTCGTCAAACGTAATTCCGCTTTTTTGAAGCGAACGAGTCAAAATCCCCCTGAGAAAGGGTACCTCGCTACCCTCGCGTTCATCAATGACGTGAATCTTCTGCATTTCGGATGCGAGTGAATGGAAGTCGATTACCGATACATAAGTTCGGAATATATTCAGACCAGCGCTCTCACACGTTCATTGTTGAAAAGTTCTAGCCTCCTCTAGCTCTCATGATCACAATTGGTCACGAAAACCTGGTCGAAACACTGGATTATACGTCACTAATCGAGACGATCCAGGATGCCTTCTCGTCGGATGCGATCGTTCCGGAGAGACACCATCACGCCATTTCGGTACCCGAGCATCTCGACGCCGCACTACTTCTTATGCCTGCCTGGAGTATTGGCGAGTATGTGGGGATAAAGATCGCGACTATTTTCCCATCCAATGGCATTGTCGGACTGCCTTCCGTAATGGCCACCTATCTCCTGCTTGACGGAAAAACAGGACTCCCATTGGCGACCATAGACGGAAAGACCCTTACGGTGCTACGAACGGCAGCCACGTCGGCATTGGCTTCGAAATTTCTCTCGCGCCCGGAATCAAACACGATGACGATGGTTGGGGCCGGATCTATGGCATTGCCTCTGATCTCCGCGCACGCGTCGGTCAGAAACCTGACCAAGATTTATGTTTGGAATCGATCGTCTGAAAAAGCGGAACGTATCGTTGAGGAACTACAAAAAAGTGGTCAACCTGCGTGTTTAACCGAAGATCTTGAGGGCTCTGTTCGAAATTCGGATATTGTTTCGTGTGCGACGCTGAGCAGACAGCCTGTAATTTTCGGCTCTTGGATACGGGAAGGAACTCACGTTGATCTGGTCGGAGCCTACACAACGAACATGCGTGAGACGGATAATGATCTGATCGTCAGGAGCAGGGTGTTCGTGGATACATACGACGGGGCGCAATCAGAGGCCGGAGACTTGGTCCTAGCTGCAGAGAGTGGGGCTTGGAGCTTTGATTCGGTGCAGGGGGATCTGAAGGAATTAGCAACCCATGCTATTCCGGGTCGGGTATCCGAGTCAGAGGTAACGGTTTTTAAGTCCGTAGGCTCTGCCATCGAGGATTTAGCTGCAGCGCGACTCGCTTACGAAAGGCTTCGATAAACGACATTGATGGCCGTCTTTGACAATGATTTCACCGGTGATGTTTGCCTACTTCAAGTAGTATTTGGGCTCTTGCCCTTCCACATGAGCAACAATCTCAAGGTGTGACATAATGGGAGACGCCTTCACTTTGGTCATCAAGACTTCTTCAACCTGAAAGAGCCCCGTCACGTCGTCCATGAAAACCGAGATGAGTACGGGTTTTACTTCACCACGACTGATCTCAACGCGTCGGACCGAGTTCGCGGAGTAGCGGTGCATGTCACCCACCATCGGATCGCGATCCATATTCAGGGGCACGCGCGATCTACCGCGGGTCATATCGGTGCCATCAGCGATGAGAACCACGCCCGCTTCAATAGAATGGATACGTATGTGGGCCATATGACCAACGATGACTTCGTGCGAGAGCGACCGAATGACTGTCTGTTTTGCGAGGTCATCGGGAAACAGTTCGGTCACATACCTCGAGATAACGGAGTCCATGAGATTTAGAGAATGCCACTCGTGTTCGTCTCGAGATACGGACATCCCCACATCATGTAAAAAACAACCAAGCAACGTGGCGACAGCGGAATCTTCGAACGTGCCAATCTCTTCACTCTCGAGAGAGGTCTGAACGCCACCCTCACTCAAGTATCCCAGTATCTTGAGCGAGTTGTACGTGGTGATACGAGCATGCACCGGGCCGTGATCGTTGTATCCCAACCGTCGCACAGAAACGGCATTGGCGTAACTGTGGTAGAGATAGATTTCTTCGTCGTTAAGAAGCTTAATCAGAAGTTTCTTGACCCTTCCTTTGGATCTGTCGAGTAAGGCTTTGTCGAGCTGATCTTCTTTTGGAGTGACCTGTTTCCAATTGGGATAATTTGCCATACTGTTATTCACATACAGAAAGGGGGCAGAACGCGTGTACCGCCCCCGATTCTGTCAGATACCTGACTCATGTGTATCGGATTTCTACTCAGAGGAATCCTCGTCAGCGTCCTTCTTCCCTTTTGTCTTCGATTTGGGTTTCGAAGCCGCCTTCTTCGCAGGGGATTTCGTCGCTGCTGCCTTCTTAGTCGGAGTCTTTTTTGTTGCTGTCTTTTTGGCCGAGGTTTTCTTAGCCCGAGTCGCCACCGTGGATTTCTCGTCTTCGGTAGCTGTTTCGGATTCGGTTTCCTCTTCCGCCTGCTTTTTCTTTCGCCCTCTGGATTTCGGTTTCTCCTCTACTTCTGCTTCAACCGATGACTCTGTTTCGATTTCAACGGGTGCTTCCGAGACGGATTCTGATTCGACTTCCGCTGAACCTTCGACGAGAGCGTCGGTATCCTGTTCGGGTATCGCCTCCTCAGGCTTTTTATCGCTGGTGTCTACGTCCGACTCCTGTGCTTCCATCTTGGCCTTCAGGTCCGCCAGCCCACTTAATTCACCGAGCGTCGCAGGACTGGAAGAAGCGGTTTCCTTCCTGGTGTATTTCGAAATCTCTTTTCTTTCATGGGTCTGTACCTTTCTCTCCTCTCTCTTTTTATCCTTTCGCTCCGTTTGTTCTGCTGCTCGTTCTGTTGCCTTTTCGCTAAGTATGATTTCTTTCTGAGAGGCGTTGAATCTGATAACGAAAAGACTTTCAAGCGTTTCGCCAATCGGATAGGAATCATCCAGATTCGATACTTGATGGAGCTCTTTGGCCGGAATGAATGCTTCGACTTCGAGCGGAAGCTCCACGACCAGTCCTTTTTCCTCCACACGCACAACGGTCGCAGTCGTGGTCTCACCCTCGGCGTAAACTTCCTCAAACTGTGCCCAGGGATTCGTTCCGACCTGCTTGTGACCGAGAGATATTCTACGATCGCTCGTGTCGATATTCAGAACGACCACATCCAATTCCTGGCTTTTCTTCACCTGTTCACTCGGGTGTCTGACGCGTTTGGTCCAGCTGAGGTCACTGATGTGAACCAGGCCATCGATACCCGGTTCGATTTCCACAAAAACCCCGAAGTTCGTGATATTTCTCACGGTACCCTTCAGAACCGTTCCCGGCGGATATCGCTCTGCGATGTTCTCCCACGGATCCGGCTCAAGCTGCTTCATACCAAGGGAGATTTTTTTCCCCTCCGTATCGATGTTCAAAATCTTCACGGACACTATCTGGCCTAACGAGACCATCTGACTGGGGTGTCGGATATGCTCTGTCCAGCTCATTTCGGAGATATGAACCAACCCTTCGATTCCCTTTTGGAGTTCGATAAATGCACCGTAATCCGTGATTGACACGACTTTTCCGTCTACCGTGTCGTCTGGACTAAATTTGTCCGTTATCTCGTCCCACGGATGCGGCTGGAGTTGTTTGAGCCCAAGTGAGATGCGTTGTCTTTCTCGGTCGTAATCCAGAACAACCACATTCAATTTCTCGTCCAGGCTGACCAGTTCGGACGGATGTGAGACGCGGCCCCAGGAAAGGTCAGTGATGTGAAGAAGTCCGTCAACGCCACCCAAATCAATGAAGACACCGAAATCTGTAATATTTTTAACGGCACCTTCCAGTATCTGGCCCGGCTCCATTGCAGAGAGAATGTTTTCCCTCTGCTCTTGCAAGTCTTTCTCGATCAGCGCTTTGTGCGAGACGACGATGTTTTCATTTATGGGATTGAGTTTTACAATTTTAAACTCCATCCGTTTATCCAGATATGCGTCAAAATCACGAACAGGGCGCACATCGATTTGCGAACCTGGAAGGAACGCTTCCATTCCTTCAAACAGTTCTACGATCATGCCGCCTTTGATGCGGCGAACAATCGTTCCCTCTATAATTTCTTCATTTTTGTGTGCGTCTTCAACACGATTCCAGCGGCGAACGGTATCCGCTTTAATTTTTGACAACACCAGTTGTCCGTGGTAATCCTCTATTCTCTCGAGGAATACTTCAACTTCGTCACCCGTAGCGATTTCATCTCCAAACTCGTTTCTGGCAACGATTCCATCACTTTTGAAACCGATGTCGATGACGACGTCCTTTTCGGCGATGTTGATAATCGTACCCTTTACAATCTCATGCTCAGAAACATGGACCAGGGTCGTTTCGATCATTTTCGTCAGTTCATCCCTTCCCAGGACGTGAGCCTCGGGTTCTAATCCCGTTTCCAGATCCTCAAGCTTTATGACATCTCCTAACATCTTACCGGTGTACCCGATCATTCCCTTTGGCGGAGTCATGGCGGGCGGTTCATCCTCGGCTTGGGGAGCTTCTGGATCGGCAGGAGCGGTGTCTGGGTCCGAATCGCCTGATGATGATTCAGGATCCGCTTCAGTTGAATCTGACTGGGACGCTTCCTCAGCGGGAGCTTCGTCAGCAGAATCGGGTGATGGGTCTTCGGTCTGTGACGGGGAGTCGGTCTCGGAATCCGGTTGATCTACCTGATTTTCGGATGGGCTATCGTCTTTCGGTTCCTCAGTAGATTCTGGTGCGTCTTCTACGGCAACATCTTCAGTCGCCACGGTGTCTTCGTTTGGTTTTTGCTGATTGTCAGCCATGCTTGCGGGTACAAATCTCGATTCGCCGCGCCAAGGCACGGTAAGAAGAATCGATCGGATGCGTTGTTTAAAATGAACAAAAACCTCTGATAAATCTTCTCGGTTTAACAGAGGAATAGAACCACACCTTGCTCACGCGAGCTCGAAAATGGTGTAGACTGCGATCCAACAATACGTTAGTTCATTCGTTCCCGGATGATCGATTCGATGCACAGAATCTGTTCTTCCAGCGATAGATGCGTCGTATCGATCACGATAGCATCAACTGCTTTCTTGAGCGGAGAAATGTCTCGAGTTTTATCTCGTTTGTCTCTTTCAAGCAGATCCCTTTCCAGTTCCAAACGGTCCACTTCGTGACCCTCCTTCTGAAAATCAATCATGCGTCGGTTTACTCGGACTTCAGGCGATGCATCCAGGAAAATCTTTACACTTGCAAAAGGAAAAACGACGGTTCCGATATCTCTTCCTTCGACGATCACACCACTACCGTCTTTTTCTCGAGAAGAGGCGATTCTCCGCTGTTCACGGACCATCCGTCGTCGAACTTCCGGCAGAGTACTTACCCTCGAAGACATAGCGGTGACCTCGGGAGTGCGGATTTCTTTGGACACATCAGATCCGTTCATGTATACTTTCATTCCTTCCGGTGAGCTGCTAAGATCCAGAGAGAAATTCTCCCAGACCAAGCCTACGTTTTCTTCGGTAGCCTCAACATTTAATTGCAGAAACCGAAGCGCCACGGCTCGGTACATCGCTCCCGTGTCAAGGTAGACGAATCCTGTACTGTTGGCCAAAGCTCTGGCGGTAGAGCTTTTGCCCGATCCCGCTGGTCCGTCAATTGCGACGATCACGTATCGTAAGGTTTTCT
>SMXL01000058.1 GCA_004356385.1 Bacteroidota bacterium | reverse complement strand
ATATTCCGACTCTTCCGTTGATGAGACCATGGCCTCAATTCAGTCGGTTTGGAAATCGGTCGTTCCAGAGCAGCCGCTTCGATCGTTTCTCATGAGCGATCGGATCCGGGCGATGTATCCGGCGACCGATCGGATGAATGCACTCGGTGCGATTGGCGCCCTATTCGCACTCATCATTGCCAGCCTGGGTTTTGTCGGATTGGCTGCCTCGGCAGTCGACCGAAAACAAAAGGAAATCGGCGTGCGAAAGGTTCTGGGCGCAACAAGCCTGGATACCGTTCGAATGCTGGTTTCTGACCTGATGAAACCCGTATTTGTTGCTCTTCTAATAGCAGTTCCACTGGGATGGGGTCTCACGACAAGTTGGCTGAATTCCTTTGCATATCATCCGCCGCAGTCGTTTGTTATTATTGTGGTTACGGTCACGATTTGTTTTTTCGTTGCACTGATTTCAGTCATCGGCCAGGGGACACGCGCAGCCAATTGGGCACCCATGCGACATCTCAGTTCAGAGTGATCTCAGACTCACAAATTCAAGTACAACGCAAAACCCGATGATCAGATATATCCTTCCTCCACTCGCGTTGGGAATGCTGGCCTTCTTATCGGCGTGCAATACGAAGTCGGATTCAACGGACCGTGCCGCCCAAGATCAAGAATCGTTCTGGAGCCACCGTTTCTCCGTGCAGCACGACGTCGAGTATGGCGACCATCCGTCGCAGAAACTGGACCTGTATCTACAAGGATCGTGGAACGGTGAACCAGATTATTTCGAGCAGGCAGCCGATCCACGGCCAACACTTCTGTTTTTTCATGGTGGTGGGTGGGTCGCCGGACAGAAGGAAGGAATGGAAATCTTCTTCCTTCATTTTCTTGAGCGAGGATGGAACGTCGTAAACATCACCTATCGGCTCGGTCCAGATACGGCACCTCAAGCAGTGGATGATGCCGTATGTGCGCTGGCATGGGTCGCAAGCGCCTCGCAGATTTATGGATTCGATAGAGAAAAAATTGTCGTGAGCGGAGCGTCGGCCGGTGGACATCTCTCCCTCGTGACAGGAATCCTCGGATCCCGACCCGGACATGACTGCTATGTCGAAGATGATTTCCGCGTTGGAGCTGTGGTCAACTGGTTTGGTATCACCGATATTGAAGCCGTCGTTTCGTACCTCGATCAGACGATGCCCGATCAAAACTATGCACGAGCCTGGATCGGAGAGGAACTGCGCATCGCGAGCATTTCAGACCAATACTCTCCGCTGGTACTTGTAGATTCAGAATCACCACCAGTAATTACCCTGCACGGAGAGGACGATTCCGTCGTTCCTCACGATCAGGCGACCCGGTTCCATGCCAGATTGGACGAGCTCGGAGTTCAAAACAGCCTGCAGTCTATGCCGGGCGGTCGGCATATGGGATTCACAGACGATCAATTTCAGAGTGCCTGGCGGGAGATTTTTCAATTTCTGAGCGATGTTGGGATGTAGGGTTCGTTGATGGAGCGCTAGCCCGACGTTATGGAATATGACAGGATTCTCAGTCATATTTGGTATCCTTGGCAGCATAGCCAACGCATCAATCGGAGAATCCTGTGAACGAGCAAGCATCGAATAAGCCGGAAAAATGGTTTTGGATCGTTAGTGGTGTGGCATTTTCCTGGAATATTATGGGTGCCGTACAGTATTTCATCTTGGTTACCATGACTGACACGGCTATCGCTGAGCTCCCGGTGGCAGAACAGGCACTTTACACCGATATACCGCTCTGGGCGACCAGCGCTTTAGCGATTGCTGTTTTTGGTGGATTGCTCGGATGCGCGGGACTTCTCATGAGAAAGAAGTGGGCCCGGCCACTATTCATCGCATCTTTGGTGGGAGTCGTAGTCCAGATGTTCAACTGGCTGGTCCTGAGCGACACTGTAGATGTATACGGAGCTGGATCGATTGTGATGCCCGTCGTTGTAATCGTCATCGCCGGCTTCCTGATCTGGTTTGCCGGAACGAGCACGTCAAAAGGGTGGCTCAGCTGAACTTGTGATCCTTCCAACGTTGTTCGACTAACAACACATGCCGTTTTTTTGAACGGGTGGACATGGCTCGGTGCCATAGGAGCAGAAGACACAACAATCGCCGTCCAAGGGTTTCGCCACCTCACCGCACGAGGGACATTCCCAGAAGAATTGGCAGGCATCTGTAGGCATCGTCTCGGTTGACGCTTGTCCACAACTCGGACATGTAATCGTAGACTCCAGTTTTACTTCGGAGATCATTTCGAGTCGGACTGAACTGGAGAGGACGGAAAGCCAACATTTGAAGTCGCCCGAGTCAAATCATCAAGCGACACCGTCAATCCGTCGAACCTGACCGTCGCTAGTGGCGGTTCGTAGGAGACGTTCGCTGCCAGAACACCGTCAATCCGCTCAAGCGCCATTTTCACCGTAGCCGGGCAGGTTTCACAGGTCATTCCATCCACTTCCAGCACGACCTCGAGAACATTCCCGGCCGGATCCACCGAATGCGTCGCGATCTCGTTACCCGGTGATACCGCAGCGAGAACCCATGGCGAAATGATGAGTGCAGACGTCACTATCGTGCCCATGAGCAGAAAAACTCTCGCTGATTTCCGATTTTCCGATGGTTCGCAGCCGCATTCAGGATCGCTTGAAGATGCGTATCTCCTCCGAAATGCGATACCGAGAAACAAGAGCGCCGCGAGAATAAAAATCGGACGATATGGCTCCAGAGCCGTCAGATTGCTCAGCCAGGCACCACCGATTCCAGCCGATACCAGTACGAAGGGCACCGTGCAACAGGCCGAGGATGCTAAAGCTGCTCCGACTGCTCCCATCATTCCCCACTCGCGCTTTGCTGTTTTTCTCGTCTCCATTATTTTAATCTGTTCATGTTAGGCCGTCATTGACGCTGTCCAATGCTTCGATAATTGGGCATTCGCTCACGGGCCCGTCGCCATCGCATCGCGCCACAAGCATTTCCAGGGCTCTCTGCATATGGCTCAGCTTGTCGATCTTTTGTTCTACTTCCGTCCTTTTTGTTTCCGCCCTGATCTTTACATCGGCACAGGTCATCCCTGGATCAATCCGTAAACTTAATAAATCCTCAATCTCCCGAAGTGAGAAACCCATTTCCTGTGCATGTCTGACGAAACGGATTCTGCGAACAGCCTCATGGGAATAAATACGGTATCCCGAATCCGTACGCTTCTCCGGCAGGACGAGGCCCTTGCGTTCGTAAAACCGAACGGTCTGGATATTGACGCCTGTGCGCTTTGCAACTTGCCCGATTGTCATTTCACTAATTGGTCAGACCTGTCCTAAACCGGCGGCTTGTAACGAAGATAAGTCGGGTCCTCCGGAAGAGCAGCAGCTGGCGAGTACACCATCGATGGCGACAGCTGGAACCGAGCGAACACCGAGACGACTGGCATAATCAGCGACGGTCGTTTCCCGGATATCCAGAACGTTCACCTTACACGAAGGACAAGCAGCCGCACGAATTTGTGCGATGCTTTCCTCACAGAGGGGACATCCTGAACTAAATATTTCAATCGAGCGGAGTGCGGCCATGGTTGGAAACCTCATATTCGTGAGTTCGGGTATGATTACACGGATAATTCCAATATAAACCCTATACCATAGTAGAGAGTCAAGGAGTTTTCATTCTTATCGTCCAAATATGGCTTTCAGTTTCAAATCAGTACTGTTTTTTATACAGACCTCTCGACCGAATCGATTTCAAACCGAAGACCGTTCATGAGTCACCTTTATGCTTTCAACATCCTGGCGTTGATCGCGACGACCACCGTGCTGACCGACATCAACGCAGCACCGGTTGCAGGGCTAAGAAGGATGCCTGCGCTATAAAAAACGCCCGCAGCGATAGGTAGCGCTACGATGTTGTACCCGACAGCCCACCAGAGGTTTTGAAGCATTTTCCGGTACGTAGCACGAGAGAGTTGTATGATCGACGCAACGTCCATTGGATTGCTTCGGATCAGAATGATGTCCGCTGTTTCAACGGCTACGTCAGTACCCGCGCCAATTGCAATGCCTACGTCTGCCTGGGCCAAGGCCGGAGCGTCATTTACACCGTCTCCGGTCATTCCAACGGTGCCGCCTCTTGCCTGGACCTCTTTGATTTTCGCCGCCTTCTCGGCCGGCTGCACTTCTGCAAAGAATTCGTCCAACCCAGTCTCTTCAGCAACCCACTTTGCTACCTGCGGACTATCACCCGTGAGCATCATGGACGATATACCCATCGACCGTAGCGCCGAAATCGCGCTCTTGGATTCTGGTCGAATGATATCAGCCAGTGCCACCGCTCCTTCGACAACGTCATCGACGAGTATAAAAACAACGGTTTTTCCTTGTTCCGAAAGCGCATGAAAGCGATCATCCTCTACACTACGGTCCGTTTCTTTTAAATAACCAGGACTGACGACCATTACGGAGTGCCCATCGACGGTTCCCATCGCTCCTTTTCCAGGCATGGAGCTGAATCCGGTGACTGGGCTCGGGGATTGAACCGCGTCAACGATGCCACGAGCTATCGGGTGTTCAGAGTGAGCCTCCACAGCTGCGGCAAAGCGCAGCAAGTCAGATTCGGAATACGATCCCGAAAGTACCAGTGTGTCCGTGACGCCGAACCGACCCTCTGTGAGTGTACCCGTTTTGTCAAAGATGATGGTAGTTAGGTTGCGGGCCATCTCGAAGGCCGTACGATCGCGGATGAGTAGTCCGTTTCCTGCAGCAAGTGATGTGGATACCGCCACGACGAGAGGGACGGCTAGGCCGAGTGCATGTGGACAGGCGATGACCATTACCGTCACCGTTCTTTCGAGGGCAAATGTAAAATCATGGGCTGAAAATAGAAGCCACGCTGCCATCGTAACGGCACCTCCACCGAGAGCAAGCACCGTTAACCAAACCGCTGCCCGATTGGCAAGATCCTGAGTTTTTGATTGACTCTCCTGAGCTTCTTTGACCAAATCAATCACCTGTGAGAGAAAACTTTCTTGACCGGTCTTCTGCACGATGATCGAAATGGAACCCTCTCCGTTGATCGAGCCTCCAATCACCGCATCGCCAACCGTTTTAATCACCGGTACGGATTCCCCGGTAAGCATCGCCTCGTTTACCGACGAATTTCCATCAATTACGTCACCGTCAGCAGGGATTTTTTCACCAGGCTTGACCAACACGTGGTCACCTTTCGCTAATTCGGTCAAGGGCACATCGACGAGTTTTCCGTCTGACATCAACTTGTGAGCCTCCGATGGCATCAATTTCACCAATTCCTCAAGAGCCCTGGAGGCCCCCATCACCGATCTCATTTCTATCCAGTGGCCTAAAAGCATCACGTTGATTAACGTGGCCAGCTCCCAGAAAAACAATTTTCCGTCTAACCCGAATACGACTGCACTGCTGTATATGTAGGCCGTACCAATCGCGACTGCGATGAGGGTCATCATTCCGGGTGTACGACGACTTAGCTCATCAAAGAAACCCTTCAAAAACGGTCGACCGCCATAAAGGAACACCAGTGTGGCAAGTGCGAATAGAACGTATCGGTCTCCGGTAAACCGAAGAGATTCTCCCAGGCCGAGAAATCCCTGAATCAGGGGCGAGAGAATTAGAATCGGGGGCGTCAGTATCAGAGAGATCCAAAAACGCTTCTTGAATTCCTCAACCATGTGCGCGTGGTGGCCGTGGTGACCGCCGTGGTCTCCGCCGTGATCTTCAAGGGCATTTAAATCTTCGTGCCCGCCGTGGT
>SMXL01000057.1 GCA_004356385.1 Bacteroidota bacterium | reverse complement strand
CATTGAAGGTCTCGGCCGCACTGTTCCATCCCAAGACCCCACCCCCACCGTCGAAGTCAGAACTGATCCCGACGTGATCAATGCCTATCAGGTCCACGAGATAGTCGATGTGGTCTACGAAATCTGCCACGTCAACCGGTTTGGCTTCGATGTCCTGCAGGCGCAATTCCAGGGCTTCATTTACCGGCTCGATTCGCTCGGTATATGCGTCGCGTTCCTCCGGCGACATTTGAAAAAATGCGCGACGCCCCGAGACCACTTCAACTCCCATCTCAGCAGCGATCTCCCGACGAATTGAATCTTGGACTGCGCGATAGGCGCGGCTCTTCTCGCTGTTCACATAACTTCGAAAGGCAACGGTCTGAATCACACCGCCGTTTTCCTTGAGCGCCATCAGCTGCTCGTCGTCCATATTGCGACTCACGTCGTTCATGGCCCGGGCCGCCGAGTGCGACGCCATAACCGGGGCTCTCGAGAGTTCAAGCACCTGCAGGTTGGACTCTTTCGACGGATGGGAAAGGTCGATCATGATCCCCCATTTGTTCATCTCGGCGACGGCTTCCTTACCCAGGTCGCTGAGTCCATGGTACAGCCAGATGTCGTCCCGTTCGCCGGTGTTGGAATCGGAAAACTGACTGTGTCCGTTGTGAGACAACGACATATATCGTCCACCGAGCTCTTGGAATCGCTTGATATTGCCGAGATCGAGTCCAACCTGGTAGGCATTTTCGATGGCGATCATGGCAACGCGTTTTCCCTCCGAAACAATTCGCCGCACGTCGTCGGACGTGTACGCGATTTCGATTTGATCGGGAGCTTTCTCCTCCGCCAGCCAGTGGATCGCGTCAAACTTGGCCATCGCGTCTTCGGTTGCCTGAGCAAACCCCGCCGCCGTGAGCGTATCCTGACCCACAAAGACCACCAACCACGAAACGTCGAGACCACCTTCGATCATTTTCGGTATGTTCACCTGCGTGGGCAGGTCCATCGTGTAGTTGGTCTCTTCCGTGAAATTCGACACGCGAATATCGTTGTGAGTATCGAGCGTGATGACCCGCTCGTGAATGCCCCGAGCGCGTTCGACTAAAGCCTCTTCGGACTCTACCGAGTCGTAGGACTCACAGGCGCCAACCAAGATGAAAGCAAGAACTGGAAACAGGTAGGAAACGGCAGAAAAAGGCTTCATGTCAGAGGTGGTAAGCAGTGAGATGTTGTCGATGAACCGAGTTCACCAAGTAGACAAGGGTTTTCGGTCTTCCCGCGATCGAAAGAGCGTCTTTCAATTAATATACGAATATGCCTCCCCCTGCGCGATGGAAGGACCAATTTTGACAATTCAAACAATTTATCGCAATCAATCGCTCATCCACCCAGAACCCTCCATATTATCCTGATACGGAGGCTTCTTACTCTCCAACATCACGACTGGAGGTTCTCCGATGAAAGCTTCTACCCGCTTATTCATTCCATTCCTAATCCTGACCGGTTCCGGACTTGCTGGATGTTTTTCTCATCGACGACGCCGGGTGTCGCGTACACGTACTTTATAGTGGCAGACGAAGTCGAGTGGGATTATCCGCCGAGTAATATTTATCAGATCACCGGAAAGGCCTTCGGCGAGCACGAAGCTTTCTGGGTGGGATGGTCATGACATACGATGTACAGGGTCCGTCGCTGGCTGCAGAGTGAGATAGATCGTGAATCTGTCTCGGGACTAACCGGTCGCGTCTTCGCCACCATTGAAATCCAAGACCAGCTGTTCTTTTTCCGGACCACCGTTAATCGGACACAGTTTTGAGACGCTGAGGCCCAAGAGCCGTACCGGTCTCTTCGGGGGCGCCGGTGACTTGCGAAGCAAAAGATCGCCAAGTTCGATCAATTCCTCGCGAGTTGCTATCGGATGTTTCGATGTGGTCTGTCTCGTATTCACTTCGAAATCGTGATATTTAATCTTGAGCGTTACCGTGTGACCCGCTACACCAGACCGCACGAGTCGATCGGCGACGTTATCGGCAATCCGATCCAACCGACTGAGAAGCTCTCCGACATCAGAAATATCCTCTTCGAAAGTGCGTTCGGCGCCCACGGATTTGCGTTCACGACTCGGTTTCACTTCCCGATCGTCTTCGCACCGGGCCATCTTGTAATAATATCGTCCCGACTTGCCGAATTTCGCAGCCAATTCGTCTTCAGACAGCTGTAGAAGATCGGCGCCTGTCTTCACACCGATGTCGTGCATTCTCCCCGCAGTGACCGGACCGATCCCATAGAATTTTTCGATAGGGAGACGTTCGATAAATACGGCAGCTTTCGCAGGCGTGATCACCGTGAGCCCGTCCGGCTTTTTGTAATCCGACCCCAGTTTCGCCAGGAACTTGTTGAACGAAACTCCGGCTGAGGCTGTCAAGCCGGTCTCGTCTCGGATGGCTTTCTTGATCTCACGCGCGATCGATGTGGCAGACCCTGTTTCAATTTTCGGCTCCGAGACATCCAGATACGCTTCGTCCAGCGAAAGCGGTTCAACGAGATCCGTGTAGCGCTTGAATATGCGACGGATATCTTTTGACACGGCGCCGTAAACATCAAACCGGGTTTTTACAAAAATGAGTTCTGGACACCTTCGCGCTGCCACCGACGACGGCATCGCGGAATACACTCCGAAGGCCCTAGCCTCATAGCTGGCAGCCGCCACGACTCCTCTTTTTGATGTACCCCCAACGGCTACCGGCTTGCCCCGAAGCTCAGGATTATCGCGCTGTTCTACGGAAGCGAAAAAAGCATCCATGTCAATATGTAAAATCTTGCGCACGAATCAGTTATTCCTGTTAATCTGCCCAACCCGATATGGATTTTCCTTGACTTGGATCCACAATTTCCTTATTAATGTGGCTAGGAAGAAAATAGCGATCTCGGGGGAGGAAATGCGTGTAACCCAGGCGCAACCACTCATCGGGATACTCTCATGCCAGTCGATTATTCTCCGTGGCCACACTTAGATGTGGCAGCTCTTCCGGAGCCCGTTAGGAAATTCCTTCTTTTCACGATTGCCGCGTCTCTGTATACCGGTGTGGTTGTTATCGTCGTCGTTATGGCGGTTGCAACGGTAAATATTCTCACCGTGCTGATGGCGTCCGGTCTCACCGAATTTTCGCCCCTGATTGCAGAGCTCGGAAACCTGTTTTTAAATGTCAAAGCCCCAGCCTAATAGCTCGATCGTCTTTTTTCTGTCGGTTGGATTGTCCTGCTTATTCGCGGGTTGCAACTCCTCGCGGGTCACGCACTTTGACCATCGCGAATTCAAGCCGCTCTTCGAAGTTGAATTTCCAGATACCGCCTGGCTTGCCGTGGACTCCTGCTCGACGGGTATTCATGCCATTGTAGCTTTGGAATTGGATGCGGATCAAAAAATCCAACAGGGAGGAAATCGTCTGTATCTCCGGCCCAGCGATGCCCTTGCGCTCACGCTAACGCATGGGGACGAAGCGCCCGTTAGCGCCACATACGGACGGCTGGAAGGACCCGTTTGTCTGCCCGTTTCTGAATTGTACGGCGCCCGGCAAATTCCTGTCTTGGTTGATCCAACAACGGCCTGCGTCTATGTGTACCATGCCGAATTTGAACTTGCCAGTGTGCCGAAGAAGAACCAGGACCTGATTCTACATTACGGAGCTCAAAAGGTCACCTTGGCTTTAAGAAGGTAGGACTGCGGCGCTAGGCACATCTCCTGTTTAATCTTCTTCCGATTCACCTCGATTCCGGCGTATCCGTAGCCTCTTTTTCGTTTCCAATAGGGAAGCGTATTCCTATTCCGAATTGCCCGGGACGCAGTTCGATAATCGAATCTCATCATGAGAGCATTGAGCAAGTCGGTCTTGACGACCCTTCTCGGCTGCGTCCTGTCTTCCTGCGCGCCGAGCATAGCTCCTTTCAGCCAACAGGCGTATCTGTACGCGACCGAGCTCAAAGTGGAATCGCTTTCTCTCATGGACCACGCCGAGACTCCTTATCTGGACAATCTGAAAGATGTTAAAAAACTAAAGCTCGATCTAAAGAAAGCGTTCGAGTTTGCCAAGGGAAGACCTCGCAACGAACACTCCACGCGTCAGTGGGAAATCCTCATCGATCCTGAAAGAAATCTAATGGGCGGATTTCTGTCCCGGTGGGAGTCACAGCTTCAGTTGAGCTACCCATTCATCCAGCAATCGCAACTCCTGATCGCGGATGCTTTCGATACCGTGATTGGTCTCGAGAGCGGAAAAGTCCGGTTTGGTAATTAATTGCAAGAGGTATACCCGTGAGCAACGAATCTTTTCTAGATGATGTCATGTCTATTTTAGCCGAGCAGATTCGAGAGAATCTGCCATCGATGCGTGAGGTGATTTTGAAATCAGGAAGGGATGCTCTTCAAAAATCTGGTCAGGACATTGCCAGATGGAACGCCATGCTTGCCGCAGGCAGTCTCTCGTCCAAAGAATATGAATGGTTGGTCGATGCTCGCATCTCTGTTGTTGAAATGGACACGTTGAAAGCCGCCGGATTGGCTCTCGCTCGAATAGACGAGTTTAGAGCATCCCTCGTTCAGTCGATTACGGGTGCTGCACTTCGAGTCATGGGCGTCTGAGCGAGAAGTCCACTTCTCTTCCCACACACCTTCGATAATTCTGCTACTCGCGTCGAACCTGGCTTGCACTCATTCCGTTAAGAGGCTATGTTGGATCGCTCGTTTGAGCCCGTGAATCAACCCATTTGCCCTGTCTGAATATTGAAGATGAGTGAGCAGACGTATCTCGTAACGGCTCGGAAATATCGCCCCCAATTATTTGGGGAAATGGTCTCCCAGGAGCATGTCTCGGAGACACTCAAGAATGCCATCCGGCTTGACCGACTCGCTCACGCTTATATGTTCGCAGGGCCCAGAGGGGTGGGCAAAACGACTGCCGCCCGGATTCTTGCAAAGGCTATCAACTGTACGACTGCGCTTGAAGACCGGGTAGATGGCGCAGAGCCATGTCGGAAATGCGATTCCTGCAAGTCCTTCGAAGAGGGTCGCAGCCTGAACATCATCGAAATAGACGCGGCGTCCAACAACAAGGTGGATGATGCCCGTGATTTGCGAGACACGGTTCGAATTCCGCCTCAGGGAGCAAAGATGAAAGTCTATATCATCGATGAAGTCCACATGCTGACGACTTCCGCGTTCAATGCGCTCCTGAAAACGCTGGAGGAACCGCCTCCGTATGTATGCTTCATTTTTGCTACCACGGAGCCCCAGAAGGTTCTTCCCACTATTCAGTCCAGGTGTCAGCGATTCGACTTCAGGAGAATCTCCGTTCCAGAGATCATTTCTCATCTCAAAAAGATCTGTAAAGAGGAGAAGATCACCTCCGACGAGGCCTCGCTGATGCTTATCGCCCGAAAGGGCGACGGTGCACTCCGCGATGCACTTTCCGTATTCGACCAGTCTGTATCGCTATGTGGAACGGAATTGGTCTACGAAGATCTGATCAGTGCACTTGGAGTCGTGGACACCGATTTGTATTTCGAAGTAACCGATGCGGCCGAGAAAGGTGACGTCGGGCAAATGATCCGGATCGTAGAAAAAATCGTACAGGCCGGATATGATCTTCAAGAGTTTCTGGACGGTCTCGCTGAACACCTCCGTAACCTGCTGGTAATCAAAACGGTCGGGGATCGAACGCTACTAGAAGCGACGGAAGATGTTCAGGACAGATACGAGGCAGAATCCAAACGATTTACCGATTCTGTTCTCCTCAGATACGTCCATATCGTAGGTGAAACCGCCGATTCGCTTCGAAATACCCGGCAGCCCCGCCTGCGGCTTGAAATGGCGCTGCTAAAGATGGCGAGCCTGCCGTCAGCAGTCGACATCAAGACAGCTTTAGAGAAAATTGAACGGCTCGAATCCATCGCACGGGATCCGTCGGTGTTCAAGCCGTCAATATCCGAGGAGGCACCGCCGTCAAAATCTAAGGAGGCCGTCCCGTCGGAGCCTAAAGAAGCCGGCCGGCCGAACCCCGAGAAGACGCCTCCGATAAAGGAAAAACCCGAATCGTCCCCTGTTTCTACCGAGACGGTACCTGATTCGTCGGCTCCGGCGGCCGATCCTGCTTCCGTCCAGGTCGACACGAGTAAACTGAGGTTGCCTTTCGATGAGCCAGCACTCAAAAGACCCAGTACAAAGTCGAAAAGCGCGATTGGTACGGGGTCCGTAATCGTTGACCCAGATAGTACTGGGTCTGTACTAATGGACAGAGATAGTACCGATGAGGTACTAGTTGCGGATGCTCTGGTTGAAGTCGCGGCCGAAGTTGTGGCTGAAGTCGCGATCGACGTGTCCGAGCCCATCACCAAGGCGTGGGCACAAGTCGTTACAGATACGATGGAGTCGCAGATTCGACTCGGATCCCTTCTTCGCCATACGAAAGTGATCGCCACGCGCGAAGGCCTGATCGAAATCGGCGTTCCTGATGCGTTTCATGAACGAATTCTGAAAGGCGAACGATCGCGTTTGTCGAAACTCCTGGAGGAAGCCGCTTCGACTGAAATCGGCAATCTCCGTTTTGTGGTCTGTAAGGATATTGCGGACGACTCTGATGCATCGAACGGTTCTGAATTTGATGCCCGTGGATTTCTCAAAAAGAAATGTGAAGAAAACCCGGCTGTGCAGTCTCTCGTGGAGCGTTTTGGAGGTGAAATCGTATGGTAATGCGCCGCTCGATCCATAGGGCGATCTGCAGAAAACTCCTCGGCTGAACGTGATCGACGCGATACCCGAGTTATTTCCGCTAAAAAGAATATTAAGATGACAGATGAGATGAATATGGCCGATATGCTCGGCAAGATGGTTGACATGCAAAAAAAGATGTCGGAGGCACAGGACGAGCTTGCCAAGCACGAAGTAACGGCCGAGGCCGGCGGAGGCATGGTGAAGGTAACCGCCAATGGTCAGCAACGGATTACGGCGATTTCCATCGAAAAAGAAGTCCTCGATCCGGATGACATCGAGCTGCTCGAAGATTTGATTATCGCGGGCGTCAATAAAGCGCTCGAAGAAGCTGCGAACATAGCCAAAGGCGAAATGGCTCGAGCTGCCGGTAGTTTTTTACCACCGGGAATGGACCCTAGCCGCTTTGGCCTTTAATGGAGAATCTATGTATTTCACTTCGGAATCGGTCGAAACGCTCGTCGAGCAGCTTTCAAAATTGCCCACGATAGGGCGAAAAACGGCCCAAAGGCTGGCATCGTTTATTCTTAAAATGTCGACCGAGGATGTCAGACAGATCGCGGACGCCCTTATCGCAGTAAAAGAACGTGTCATCTTCTGTACGACGTGTTTCAATGTAACGGATGAGGACCCTTGTCCCATTTGTCAGTCGGATAAACGAGATCAATCCCTGATCTGCGTCGTGGAAGAGCCCGGCGATGTGGTCGCCATCGAGCGAACTCACGGGTATCGAGGAGTCTATCACGTACTCGGCGGCGTGATATCCCCCCTCGACGGGATCGGCCCGGATGATATTCGGGTCAGAGAATTGATAGCCAGGCTGAAGCCATCCGGCAACGGCGAATCCTCGACTCCCGTTCATGAGGTGATTCTCGCTGTGAATCCGAGCGTGGAAGGCGACACCACCGCGTATTACATTTCTCAGCTCCTGGCGCCATTTCAGATCAAAGTTTCCAGGCTCGCGCGTGGAATGCCTATTGGAAGCAACCTCGAGTTCACGGACGAAGCCACGCTGTCAAGGGCCATCGAAAGTCGCGTCGAGCTGTAAGCGCGTTGCAGATGCGGGCAACGACCGACTCTTTCAGACTAAGACATGATTCAGCCGACTCGACAGTCTCTGTGGTTCTCGCCCACTGTGGCATGGGTACTCTTTGGGGTAGTTATCCTGATTCTAGGCGGGTATGTCGTCTATCCTAGCCTTCAGCTCGTTGGCGAGGGCTTAAAATTCTCCGCCATCACCGGGCTCTTCTCTTCCTTTCGATCGGCCAATGTCCGTGCGCTGAGCAACTCAGTTTGGATTTCCCTCTGGACCGTAGTGGGTTCGGCAGGCGTCGGTATATCGCTCTCCTATCTATTCTTTCGGTTCGATTTCAAGTTTAAAAAGGTCCTCATGAGCCTTGCCGTACTTCCACTGGCGTTGCCGCCACTCGTAGGTGTCCTGGCCTTTCTGTTTTTGTATGGCGAAAGCGGCATCCTTCCGCGAAGCATTCAATTGCTGTTCAACCTGGAATCCATTCCGTTTTCATTCAGCGGACTCTGGGCTGTCCTGCTGGTGCATGTTTATTCGATGTACGTCTTCTTTTACCTCTTCTGCTCGGCCGCCCTGGGAAACGTTGATCGTAGTCTGGTAGAGGCCTCATACGACACGGGCGCGGGCCAGGCTCGCACATTTTTTCAGATCATTCTTCCGCAACTCCGGGGTGCGATCGTGAGCTCCTCGCTCCTGGTATTCATGATCTCGATGGCTTCTTTCACGGCCCCGCTCATGTTCGCCGGGGCAAAAAATTTCATGACGCTTCAGATTTACAACTACAAGACCAATGGAAATCTGGAGGCCGCTGCAACGATATCCATCGTTCTGACAGCCATATGCCTGGTGTTCCTCATACTGATGGAGATCCGTTCACAGGCTAAACCGTCGACGACTGCCTCTAAAGGAGCTACGCCTTTGGCGATACCCATTCAGTCGGGATGGGGCAGATTTTTGGCGCTCAGCGTTGGTCTTGTAATGCTAACGCTCCTTCTCCTACCCATCGCCACCATCGTTCTGATCTCATTTGTGAAAGAAGGAAGCTGGACGTATCAGGTCCTTCCCCAGGAATACACGTGGGCCAACTATGGCAATCTGATTTCTCAGAAAGATGTCCTGGAACCCATCATTAACAGCCTTCAGATGGCTTCAATCGCCACCACGGGAAATGTTCTGTTCGGCGTGATGGCTGCTCTCGTTTTAGCAAAGGGTCGCCTGCCCGGAAGAGGCATACTCCGCGGTTTGGCCATTCTTCCTTTTGCCATCCCGGGTACGGTCATCGCCATCAATCTGATCGTAACCTTTAATCAACCGTCGGCGCTCACGCTGGGAAACGTCCTGGTGGGCAGTTTTTGGATGCTCCCGCTCGCGTACTTCATTCGCCATATTCCTCTTGTATTCCGTTCGACGCTCGCGGCACTTGAATCGTACGATGACCGAATGTCCGAAGCGTCATCCGACCTGGGAGCCTCGCGCCTTCAGACCCTTAGACGCGTCGTTCTTCCGTCCATTGCACCCGGTATTATGGCCGGGGCGTTACTCACTTTCGTGACGGCGCTCGGTGAATTTGTTTCGTCGATTATGTTGTACGTATTCGACAACCGACCCATCAGTGTTGAAATCCTGTCACAGCTTCGTCTGTACGATTTTGGAGCGGCCGCGGCGTACAGCGTTTTCCTGATGATTCTGATCGGGCTCTCGACGCTGGTTATCAGGCGAAGTGGGGGTCAAACCCAACGGGCGATCGCGCCCGCGTAGCCGCTCGTCCAGTGGCTGGCGCGCTTAGTCGCTCGTCTGATCGTCTGTCTAATCGTCGCTCGTCATAATGAACGTCGGACTGTCGTGGAACGATTTATAGAAGGGCCGCATTCGATCCGTGTTGTAGTACTTGGCTACGTCGACCACTTTCTTTTTTCCGGTCACGAGTTCGATGGGAACGTTGTCGTACTTACCCTTTCTCAGACTCACCAGACGGCCGTACGATTTCTCCAGGATCAGGTCCAATGCCAGGTTTCCAAATGCCATCGGCACGATCGAATCCATTGCGTCCGGATTGCCACATCGGACAAGATATCCGAGCCGCTGGCTGACAACATTTATTCGACGACCGTTGTCGAATTTCGTGGAATACTTCTTCAGATCCTGAGCCACGAGATCCCCGATCCCGCCGAGCTTCTTGTGCCCGAATTGATCCACTTCTTCACGCTCGTAAGTAAAATTGTCCCCAAGCGCCATGGACGCTCCCTCAGACACCAGCACTACAGCATACTTGGATGGATTCCTGTTTCGATCGTGGACCAACAATTCAGTCAGATGCTCGGAATCGAACGGGTGCTCGGGTATCACGCATCGGTCTGCCGCACCGGCCATCGTCGGAAGCAGGGCTGTAAAACCGGCGTACCTTCCAAACACTTCGATGACCAGAAACCGCTCGTGCGACCCGGCTGACGTGCGAAGCGTGTGGGTGAAT
>SMXL01000056.1 GCA_004356385.1 Bacteroidota bacterium | reverse complement strand
TGCACTTCTTTGTGAGCGGACCAACGAGGGCACTGCTTGCCGCACCTGTAACGCCTGCTCCAGAGTCTTCCGGGTCGGCCACCCGGACGTTCATTTGATGATGCCGTATCCCAAAGATATCGGAATCGAAGCCGTGACCGAGAGACTCAGCCTCCTGGCAGACAATCCGTATGCAGTGGTTGATTTCGAACGACGTCCTTCGCTCGACTCACTGGATGCCGTTTCCAACAAGCAGGTCTTGTACGTTCGGGATCGAATCGCACAGGATCTTAGACGAGAGATGAGTCTTTCGTCTGTAGAAGGCGGGTATCGCATTGCGATTCTCACGGACGCGGATCGTATGCGCTCTGAGGCGGCCAATGCATTTCTCAAGCTCCTGGAAGAACCGGGAGACCGAACCGTATTCATTTTGATCAGCGATCGCCCCGACCGGATGCTCCCGACCATCCGATCTCGCTGTCAGCTTCTGCGCTTTACGCGGTTGAGCGATGAAGAGGTGGCGACGGCGCTGAAAGAGCGAATTCAAATGGACGATTCGGTGGCGCGAACGGTCGCCAGAATGGCCGATGGGTCGTACAGCCGGGCTCTGGACCTGGCGTCATCGGAACAACTCTTCGCACTGCGAACTTTCGTTCTTGAATACCTGCGCGCGACCTTCAAACCGGACATCGATCGAGTTACGGATCACGCGGAGCGTTTAAACAGGATGGGTCGCGAAAACCTCAAATTCTTTTTGCAGCTCATGTTAGGGTGGCTGAGAGATCTGCTTCTCTTTAAGAACGTGGGTGAAGCGGCGCCAATCGTAAACGTGGATCAGGTTGTCGAGATTCGAAAGTTCTGTACCAATCTGCCTTCCGCACAGTTGGAGTCAATGATAGACCTTGTCGAAGAGGCGGTAATACTCGTGGAAAGGAATATGAACCTTCGTCTGACGTTCATCGTCCTTGCACAGATGCTCGGACAAGCGATGAAGGGCGAGGTGGGTGGCGGACTGGTAGCTTCGCTGAGTGACGAGCCCTTACTCGTTTAGTTGTTTACGCCCTTTTCCTGGTCGATACCGCTAATGTTGTCCAGGATGTCATCCGCATCGTCTCGGAGCAGCGCAAGAATAGCTGACTGCTGGACGATCAGGTAGTCCTGTTTCTGATAGGTAATTTCGATCGCATCTTTCTTCAGGAAATAGGCGTTGTCTCCAGGTCTTGCCTGAAGCGGCAAGTATCGAATCGCATCGCCCGAAGGTTTCCAGGAATCGTCTTCCGAGAATTCCGGATTCGGGATGATGTAGCCTGGGCCAACGCTAACCACGCGCCCGATTTGAACTTTTTCACGCTCAGCAACGGAGGCCGGGAGAACGAGTCCTGCCGGCGTCTGTCGCTCGCCATCATGAGGCGAAATCAGCACACGATCTCCAACTATTATCAATTCGCTCACGGTTGTATTTACTTATTCCGTTGGTTAAGCATCTTCGTACTTTTCAATCATTGTTCGAATCAGGTTGGCACAGCGAGTGATTCCCTGTTCTCTGCCATAATACGTCGATCGGGAAAGAGTATTTGCACTCCATACTTCGTACTCGTCCGAATTTAACATCTCTGAATTCAATACGGGGTCGACGTCTTCAAGATTCGACCACTTTATCTGAGGTCCCAGCGCAAAGCGACCCATTTCGTCGCCAAGTGGTGAATCGTTGTCGCAAATTGCGAGAATGGGTGTACCTGAACAGATTCCCGGAATGAGTTTACTCGGGATGAAGGAACTGCCAATACCAGGGTGTTCTGTTATTAAAAAGAAGTCCGTATCGAAGAGAGCTCGCGCCAGTTCTGACTCGTCGGATAGTCCATGCATTTCAAATCGTTGGTCATCGGCTGAAGCGATCCAACTTCGAAGTTCGGGAGCACGACCGCCATCGCCCTGGATTCGCAGTCGAAAATCAATTTGCGTAGAATGAAGATGCTGACAGAATTGGAGAAGATCCTGTTTCGTCCCAATGTTTCCAGAGTACAAAAGATGCACCGTATTAGACCTCTCGCGTCTCGGCCGACCGCTCTGCTCTTCAATAGATTTCGCAAGTGACTGGTGTAACCAGTTGGGGATCAATTCCGCTGACCTTGTGCTGCTTCCAAGATCTTCAAGGACTTCAACCATAGGAGACGAAATCGTACTCCATACATCGGCCTTCGAGAAGAGATAATTTTGAACGCGAATCATCAGTGTAGTTAGAATACCGCTGCTCGAGATTCCACCCGCGGCAGCGGCTTGAGCAGAAAGATCCTGGACGTTCAGCCACAGCGGAGCACGTGTTTTTCTCTTGACGGCAGCTGCATACGCAACAGCACCGACAAGAGGACAGATCACAAGAATGGCATCGAACGATTTTGACGCTGGGCGTCGTCGACGAAGGGACAGGTAAAAGGATGCTTCGTAAAGGAGTCTCTGGAGCAGATTGTTTGGATTGGTGGGGATATAGATTCCATGTCTTTCGACTCTGACTTTGTTCTCCACCGTGCTCCGAATTCGGAACCCGTTCTTGCCACTCTTGTCAACCCACTCCGGATAGTATGAATATGCACACTTAACAGTGACCTCAAAGTCCGCGTCCGCCAATCCTTCGCACAGATCTGAGAACAAAACGCCACCCCCTAGATCTGGGCGATATACATTTACAATAACAAGTAGACGGGTAGACTTGTTCAAGACGGTGCGGGCCAGATGGTATCAAATAGCAGGAGAAATAATTAACCGTTCTTCTCGAGGCTCGAAACAGTTTTTAACAGGATTTCTAGAGCGAAGCCAAAATCGCCATTTTAGCCTCCGGATAAGACGAAATAGTTGTTCCATAAAAAAAGCACGGCCAATAAGCGGCCGTGCTTTTTTCTCTTCAAGGTGGGCGTCGTTACGATGTTGATTCTATCGATTCTAAAGGGGTAGTTGAGCCATTGCTATAGTAATTGGAATACAATCAAGAGAATCAAACCAACAACTCCTGCTCCAAGTGTCATGGCTCTGATGGCACGATCAATCGGATTACGCATGATGGATACGGCGGTTAAGCTTCGGTTGCTTCGGTGGGGTATTTCGAATGTACAAACCTGGTTAGGGTATCGAAATGGATATGCCGCAATATAAGTACACATATATAATATTCACAACTTGTTCACAAAATTGATCCTCTTATCCACAATCGACCTTTACAGTCCAATTCTGGTATAGATCATCGCTCCAAAGTCGAGATAGTTGAGTCAATTGCTCACCAGAACCCCGAGCAATCTGAGTAGATACGAGTCCGATATCGCGCGACTACCTAGCGATATTTACCACTCGTTTTCGTCTTTGGTTACGCCCATAGTTACGGGTACGGGATACTCGCCCGAGAAGCAAGCGCTGCAGTAACCAAGGTCGCTTTCGTTCGCAGATTTCACCGCACGAATGAGACCTTCTATGGACAGGTATGCCAGTGAATCCGCCCCGAGCCAATCACGCATCTTCTCTATGTCACAACCGTGTCTGGTCGCAAATAGTTCTTCATGACTTGGAAAGTCCATACCGTAGAAGCAAGGACTGATCACTGGTGGCGATGCTACCCTGAAGTGTACTTCTCGTGCGCCGGCCTTTTTTACCATTCGAATCAGCTGCTTCGCGGTTGTACCGCGCACGATCGAATCATCGACCATCACCACAATTCGATCGCGGAGCACGCCAGATACAGAATTGAACTTGCTACGAACCTTGCTTTCCCTCGAATCTTGGCCGGGAGAAATAAAGGTCCTTCCTACATAGTGGTTCCTGATGAGTCCGATTTCAAACCGACAATCGATGCCGAGCTTTCTGCACTCGGTGACGTATCCTAAAGTAGCTGTATTCGAAGAATCAGGGACTGAAATCACGATCGGCCGGGAACCGTTGTTATCAACAGGAGGCGGTGGAGCATCATGCGCGAGTTCCTTCCCAATTTTCCGTCTCACCTTATCGACCATCTCTCCAAATATTTTCGAATCAGGTCTGGAGAAATACACGTACTCGAAGATGCACTGGCTAATCCCGTGATTGCGGGCGAGGTGATAACTTCGAAATTCTCCATTCTCGCATCCGTCACTGTTGATGATCAGAATCTCGCCCGGTTCTACATCTCGGATATACTCGGCTCCGACAAGATCAAATGCGCAGGTCTCGCTGGCAATGCAATACGCCGTCGTTCCATTCGGTCCCGCACTTTTGAGTGCTCCCAGGGCAAGAGGTCGGAAGCCATTCGGGTCGCGGACGGCAATCAAAGAGGTATCCGTTAAGAAGACAAGCGAAAATGCTCCCTCTACCTGTGTCAGCGCATCGATAATTTTGTCTTCCTGTTTCCTTCTAGTGCTTTGAGCAATCAGATGAAGAATCAACTCTGTATCGCTCGTCGTCTGGAAAAGGGTTCCGCGCTCAATAAAACTTGTTCTGAGTTCGCGGGCGTTCGATAGGTTACCGTTGTGGGCTACGGCAAGATTCCCGTCACGATATTGAACAACGAAGGGTTGAATATTGGCCCGGTTCTTTGAGGATCCGGAAGTCGAATACCGATTGTGTCCGATTCCCGACGTTCCCAGTAGCTTCGAATTGAAGACAGACGGTTTCCTGAAGACATCGAGGACAAGGCCATTTCCCTTGTGAGTGGGCATAACCAGCTTTCCCTTTGCCTCGTCATAAACGGACGTCACAATACCCGCGGATTCTTGACCTCGGTGCTGGAGTGCATGAAGCCCGAGGTAGATGTGGTTGGCCGCGTTGGTGGCATTAAAAATGCCAAAGATGCCACAGTACTCTTTGATCCGGCGCATCGGTTTTTCCCGGTCGAAAACGGCGTTCAATATGGGACGACAGAACGCGTCCAGTCAGATCTTTTTGCGATAGAAATTGAAGGCTTCAATCAGGTCTGCAAAGTTACCCCAGTAGACCGGGTGAGACAAGCGAGATCCGGTGAAGATTCCGGCTGGCAATACGATTATTCGGAGCCACTGTCTTTTGATTTTGAATCCACGGATTCCAGTTCATCTTCGGGATCAACCGTAATAATAACGTCCACAATTCGATGACTTTCAACGCGTTCGACCTCGATCCGAAGGTTCTTGTGGCGGAACGAATCGCCGGTAGCTGGAATTTTTCCAGCAAGGTGAAAAATGAGGCCGCCAAGTGTTTCGAAATCAAAGTCGTCTGTTTGAAGATGGGTCCCGGCGACTTCATTCAGTTCATCCAGGTCGATGCGTGCATCAAACCGATATACGTTTTCGTCGAGTTTTTCGAACGGGTCTCGCTCGGTCTCATCATGCTCATCCCGGATCTCACCGACGATTTCTTCGAGCACATCTTCCAGGGTCACGAGACCTGCCGTACCACCATATTCGTCCACGACCAGCGCAAGGTGGGTTTTTCTGGCCTGAAAGTCGCGAAGTAAGTCGTCCAGCTTTTTTCCGAGTGGTACAAAAATGGGGGTACGGGCCAAGCTGGTCCAGTCGATATGGTCGTCCTTTGTATGAGAGGTCATGTACCGAAGTAAATCCTTCGCATAGACGATCCCCAGAATGTTATCCAGATGTTCTACATATAGAGGGAGGCGCGAGTGGCCGGTCGCTTTAATAATTTCGATAGCCTCAGCGATCGTGGCTCCGGCGGGTAGCGCAACGACATCCAATCGGCTGATCATGATTTCCCGAACGCTTGTGTTGCCGAACTCGACGATGGAATGAATCAGCTCGCGCTCTTCTTCCTCAATGGTTCCATGGGCTGCTCCAATCTCGGCCATGGTCTTCAAGTCCTCGCCTGAGATAGGCAATCGACCATTCGCCGATTTGAATCGATGATGGAAGGCATTCATCGATCGTGCGATCAACGAAGAAATTGGATACAGGATTCGGTGGAGTGTAATCAGGAGCCAGGAAACCCTCCGACTAAAATTGACCGAGTGCCGGGTAGCCAGCAGCTTGGGGGAGATTTCACTCACGACGAGAAGAACGAACGTA
>SMXL01000055.1 GCA_004356385.1 Bacteroidota bacterium | reverse complement strand
TGGCTCATGGTCGTAGTCAAAAAGTTACCGTAATGTAACAGAATTGTGACAATGAACGGGAGCCGAATCGGCTGGGTCCACGTGAGGCCTCTCGTTACCGGGTTGATGCCGCTTGTCCAAGGGCCAGACATGCGTTCACTCACCTTCCACGGCGCCGACCACCGCGCATTCGCCCGATCATCTGTTTCATTTCCTGCTCGTCGATGAAACGGTCGTTATTGATGTCCATGTCGCCAAATCGTCGTTTCAAGGGATCCGGTGCTTCTTCCATGCTGATTTTACCGTCTCCGCTTGTGTCGAAGCGCATCATTTGCTGCCAAGCCAATCCAGCGTCGTCTCCACTGCGGTTTCCGCGCCCTCCTCCCCGGAATGACCTGCCGATCACGCCCCCGCCAAACAGATCTCTCTCCAATTGAATAGTATAGTTTTGCGAGACCGCCCTGCACCACCGGTCGTCTTCATCGCATGCATAGTAATTAACGCTTAACGTAATGGAATCATCAGATCTCCAATCTGTCACGTCCACCAGGAATTCTCGTGGATCGTTATCGCTGACCTGCTCGACTTTCGGAGCTGAACCGGACGACGGCGTAACCGTGGTTCCTGTTGGCATCGTCAGATCGTAGGAGATTGGATCGACGAGGTTATTCCAGTGCACACGGTGAATAGGATCGAGATGGAAACCCAGATACATTTGGCCGCTACCCGTCCGTAGAAGCGCATCAGTGACCTCTGCGCGTAATTTTACGTAGTATGTCGTGCCGTCGATGGTTGGATCGATGAGTATAGGAATCAGCGTTTCTGAAAAATTTATCGACTCGACTACACCTCGCGTGGGCGAATTTAACGGAATAACCTCAGGCAACTGGAGATCAGAGATTTTGGTAGGGTCTCCGACGGGACCGAACAGGTCTTCGAGGGCTGTGCGAAGTTGTCGGCCGCTGCTCCAAACTTGCATGTGGACAATCTTTCCATCTGGATCAAAGATGAATTCTGAATTGGGAGTCGTACCGAAGGTGTTGGTTACTTCATTCGAAATCGGGTCAGCGAGCCACGGGATCTGTGTGCCAAGTCGCATTTTCGCGTCTTCGATGTGGGCGAATCGCTCTCCGATGGTGAATACCTGGACATAGCCGTTATTTTCGGGATGGGCCAGCGCCTTGTAGAGGTAATAGAACTGGACATCTTGGCTGGCATAGTCCCGATGTACGGCTTCAACGCCCGAATAACTCCTCAGAAAAGCGGGACAGGTGAGACAGCCGCTAACGAGGACGGTATAGTGCCCCTCAAGCAAACTGTTAAGTTTGACCTTGTTTTGCCCAACGTCAAAGACTGCTAAATCGTCTGGCAGCGAGCTGCCGAGCTCAAGTCCGGCAAGCTGCAGGCGTTGCCCGGGTCCGCCCTGGAATCCTTGTCCATAAACAAGGGCTCCCCCGGATATCGGGACGAGGAGAAAAAGAGTGAGTGCCGCCAACCGCCTGGCAAAGGAATAATAGTACTTCATCGCAAACTCCTCCATCAACAATTCTGTCTGAGATCCACGGATAAACCCAGCATTCTCCTCGAGACCTGAGCGTTCCTTTTGGACGCTAACTCCAGCCGAACCAATCTTCGAGACTTTGACCTCAACGCTTACTCTCGAACGATTTCGAAATCGGTGGTTTGACCATTGAACGCGCTAAATACGCCGACTCCTCCAACAATATTGGAAAGAGGCTCGTTCAGATCACGTGAATCCTGCTCGCGGCTGTCATAAAGGTCGGCATACTCCTGGTTGATCCGGTAAACCGTTACAGAGTAATTGCCTACGATTTCCAATTGAAAAAGGGTGATGTCAAAAAAATTAGTGGTTGTGGGTTCGGTGAGCAATTCGAAACCCCGGAATCTGTCTCGGATGAACTCCGGTAAGATATAATCCGGAAAATCGTCTTCCGGGCTTCTGACGGCCACGAAATGAAGATGGTTTTCTGGATTGTTCCATGTCACCGAAAGGGCATTGTCCCTGTTCCGGATAAACTCTCTCAGGGCGCCTGGATTGCCTTCGATCGATGGAATAGCGACGAGGTTGGTCGACATGACGGTCCCTGTCGGAGGTGAAGGCACCTCGGTAAATGCCGTGATCTCAATGCCCTTGTATTCGATTTGCAATTGAAACAGATCGCCGGACTGGACAATTAGATCACCGCCGGGGTATTGATAGGTGCCGTCACTTCCGCTCGAAACCAGCTCGTAGACGGTACTTTCTTTGATCAATCGAACTTGGGCGTCAGCAATAGGGATTTCGACAGCGTCCTCCTCGTTGAGCGGAGTCGTTGTCGTCAATCTGATGTTGTCCACCGGTTCACCGGCAAATAGGAAAGCCTCGACAACGATCAAATCTTCAGCGTCTCCCTCGGAGACGGTGTCGCAAGCTGCGACGAAAAGCGCACAACCCAGTGCAAATGGTATCAGGGATTTCACAACAGTATCCAGTTTGGGTTTAGAGCGTTTGTCAAAGATCAACTCGGACCGACAGGTTCGGTGTGATACCGAGAAATGATACGTCTGTCGTTACCATAGGCGATTCCGAAAGGTCGAATTCCTTATACCAGACGTTCGTTCTGTTATACAAGTTGAAGATGGAGAAGCCAAAGTCAACGCGGGACGTCTTTACATCCATGGTGTAGTGCAAGGCCACGTCAAGTCGGTGGTAGGCAGGTAGTCGTTCCGAGTTCTTTCCGCCCACATGGATATAGGTTTGTTCGGAGCCGTCAAGCAGCGTGAGGACGTACTGTGATTCCGGCGATGTGTACGGCTTGCCCGTGGAAAACATCCAGGTTCCTGATAATGTCCATCTTCCCATGTTCAGGCTGTTTACGAGTTTCAGCTCGTGCCTCTGATCGTGGAGGGCGGGAAAGGGCTCACCGTCGTTGAGCCCGGGAAATGTATGTTCGATTTCGCTGAGTGTGTAACTAAGCCAACCGGAATACCTTCCACGCTTTTTCTGCACAAGGAATTCCAGTCCGCGCGCGATGCCATCACCTGTGAAAAATAGTTCGTCGGCTTCAATACCAAAGCCTCCTCGGCCGATGGTAGGGGCTCTCTGGAATCGAAGCGAAAACTCGGTGAGATCGGTAATATCCTTGTAATACGTCTCGGCATCGAATAGCCAATCGGCCGTTTCATAACTGGCTCCAAGCACGTAGTGCGTGGAGCCGGAGACGCCCACAGAATTTCCATCTGCAAGTAGCCAAAAGTCTCGTGCGCCTTCCGTCACATTTTCATTCACTACGCGGGCGACGAACTGGTTGTAGCGTCCGAATCCGCCTTTGATCGAGATCCTGTCCGTCAGACCGATGCCCACTGAAAGGCGTGGCTCGAAGTACAGTTTCTCTGACTGATCGTAATAGACAGATCTAATGCCAGCAGTCACATTTACGCGAGATGAAGGCCTCCAGCTGTTTTGGGCATAGAGAGCGGCCTGGAGTGCTTCGTCGTCCCTGGTCAGGATGGAGAGCGTATCGTCTCTTACGAAGTCATACGTAATGTCCATTCGCGTTAATTGAATACCGAATCCAAGCTCGTTTCTCTGCGAAATCTGCCATTCGTTGTCCAGGCGAAAAGAAAAATCATTGACCTCATTGTTTTCGATTGTACCGAAATTCCTAGCAAACAAAACCGTGTCTGTCACAGCATCAGTCCTTTCGAGGAATGTGTTGCGGTCGAACTCACTGAAATACCGTGAATAGGCTACGAGAGCATTCGAGAAAAATCGGGGGTTCCACTGTCTCGACCACTTGCCGCTAAATCCGATATTTCCCCATTCGGTGAGATCGAACAGGCTGTTAAAAACATTGGCACTATTTTGTCCGCCGGCGGTCACGGCGCGGGACTGATCGCGCGATTTATCGAGATGATCCTGCCCGTTGTAAAAACTGAGGGAGAGTACATCGACATCGCTCGGACGAAATGTCAGTTTTCCATTCAGGTCATAGAAATAGAAATCCGGTTGAACGAACGCCTCCTGGGGATTCCTGAATCCGGCCCCCAATGCGCCTCCGCCACCGCGTCTGCCCCCTCCTTGACCCGCCCCACCGCCCAGACCATCTTGTGACTCGTCTTCCGAGGTGATATCCTCACCCGTGACCAATTCGTATATACTGGTGTAGAGGCCCGACTGAATAATATCAGTGTATGACCTGCGCGCCGAAAGAAGAAACGATCCTCTTCCCCCCAGGGGGATTTCGACCACCGCGTTTGTACTGAGGAGATTCAAACCCGCGCCGACTGCCAGATGGTTTACGTCGCCCGTTTTTCCGGCCAAATCGATGACACTCGATGTACGGCCTCCGTACTTGGCTGGAAAGGCGCCTTTATAAACCTGTACGTCCTTGATCGCATCGGCGTTGAAGGCACTGAAAAAGCCAAAAAAGTGGTCCACGTGGTACACAGTCATTCCGTCAAGCAGGACCAGATTCTGATCTGGAGTACCGCCGCGGACAAACAGACCCGACGACCCCTCATTCGTACCGCTTATTCCGGGTAGTAGCTGGAGAGCTCTGAATATGTCGACCCCTCCAATATTCGGAAGGACAGACAGGTCCTTGGGTGAAATCGTAATGCGGCTTACGTGCTCCGCAGTCTTCATGATGGAATACGTCTCGGATGTCACGAGGATTTCGTCGAGTTCGTCCGTCGCCGCAATGAGTTCAATCAATAGAGGACCGGTCAGCTCTTCCGTGTCGATTTCCATCTCAACTGTCAGGAATCCAAGATAACTGACCTTGATCGTTTGCACGCCGACCGGCACACCGACAATAACGAAGTGGCCTTCGATATTCGTTGCTGCGCCCAAAGTTGTCCCTATGAGTCGCACGTTGGCATGCGGTAGCGTTTCTCCGGACTTGGCTTCAGCAACCGTTCCCGAAATCGTGACCGTCTCCTGAGCGAGGGTCCTCCTCGCGAACGTACTCATACCGAGCAGAATTATAAGAAGGATCCAGAGTGATCCCGATTGAGGAGAAATGTTCAAGGCAGCGCGATTATTTCCGCGAAAATTATAGGAGACGATCGGTTAAACGCTTTATTGATCTGCAAGACCGAATGGGTCCAAACGGCAAAGATCCTCCGGATCAACTCGGGTTGGACGAATTACAGTTTCAAACTGTTGTCACCGAATCATGTAAGAATTGTCACAATTCTGCGTCGGACACCGGTTCTGCTGATTGTCTAAGAGACGTCTTTCTTCCCGCATTCATTCCCTAGAATTAGAGAAAATAGAGGGCAATTAGAAAGGGATGATTCAGTTGTACGGACGAATAAAGATGAATCCTCTCGGCACGTGTTGTTGTTCGGAGCTAGCTGACGAGCCAGACGTTGATGAGTCCGAACATGCTACGAGTTATCTCGAGACGACCATCTGTGCGAATCGTTGGAAGTCTGACCCGGTCAGCCGATAAAAATAGATCCCGGGTGGCAGATCGCCCGCGTCGAAGCTGACCGGATGAGGCCCGATCTCGTGCCATGAATCCATGGGGGTGGCTACTTTCCGCCCCAACATGTCGAAGACCTCAAGTATAACCCGTTGCGGAGCATCAAGGTTGAACGATATTGTCGTCTTATGCGTGAAGGGATTGGGATAGTTTTGGAGCCTTTGGAGACTACTTGGAACGGACTCGGTCTCGATGTGCGTCGGCACGGAATAGTAGATGTGGAGTTTTGGGGTGAAATCCCCATTCGGGTTCTCCCGGCTGTCAAACCGTTTCGTTGTTTGGGGAAATTCTTCGTCTCCAAAAAGAAGCCACCCGAAGTTTTCCAGCGGTTTTTCGAGCCAGTCTCGTACGTCTGCAACCAGTTTCGGACTCGTTTTCCAGGTGTAAGTGCCTATTTGGTCTACAAGCAGACTGGCGCTCGCAATCTTATCAAAGTCACCACCGGAATTTTGCCACATCGCTGTATCAAAAAATGTGTGAACCCAGGTTGCGTCGTCTGGTGTTGCGGCGGTACCCGAGCCTTCATTAAATAGAGCGTCTGAGGAGCCCTCACCCCAATCAGCCAGCACCCGATGGATTGAAACCCGTCGAGCGTTTGCGCCAAGTGGAGTTCGCGACATATGGAGTGTGAGTTGAACACTGTCGATCTCCGCTCCGCTCGGGATGGCGGACTCCAATGCGAACGACAACAAGATTCTCCGTCGAAAGCCTAAATTCGTTTGTCCAACAAAAAGGTGTTCGCCGGCTCCGTTGCTGAGCGCTCCTGTAGCGCTCTCATACAAGGTGTTGTCTTTGTTAGGGGTCAGGACGATATTATTCTGAGCAGATGATCTTCGGACAACGCTCGCAGACACTACGATCAAAAACAGCAGACAAAACAACCGTCGAAATCCCTTCATGATCGAGAGCGACCTCTATTTCAGCAATATCATCTGTTCCATGCTCCGCTGCCCATCAGCCTCGAGCTGATATAAATATACTCCGCTGGAGAGCGCTCGAGCATCAAACTTGATCAGATAATTTCCAGGTGAAAAAGAGCTGTCAACCAGTGTGGCGATTTTTTGTCCCAGGGTATTATAAACGGTTAACACGGCATGTGTGGGCCGAGTCAGCGAGAAGGTGATGGTGGTTGTAGGATTAAATGGATTCGGATAGTTCTGGGAAAGAGTGAATGCTCTGGGGATTTCGGTATCCATTTGCTCGACGGTCGTTACGACAATGCCATTCGGGCGAATCTGTCCTCGAATTTCTCCTGCTCCGTTGGCCGCCGTGTGCACGTTGAGGTACATCTCACCCGCAATTAATGCCAGTAGGAGTTCATCGGTCAAAGGATTGGTATCGGAAGCAGTCCAAAAACCGGACGCCGTGTTGCCCGTGAAGTCGTCGGAAATCGGTCGTCTGACGGGTCCGTCAAGCCCTTTGATTCCATTGTGAAAATGGGCTGCCGCGATCGGGCCACTCAGGCCTTCGACGGTAATATCAAACGGAACCCCGGCGTCTGTGAGCGTAAGGCTGGCAGTACCCGACGCATCGCTCGTAACATCGTGCGTCTCCTGATCCGAATCCAACTGAACGACCGTTCCGATACCACTACTCAGGTGTACTTGGCCACGTATTTCTCCGGCTCCGTTGGCCGCCGTGTGTACGTTGAGGTACAGGTTGCCGGCGAGGAGCGACTGGATAAGCTCGTCGGTTAGCGGCTGACCATCGGAAGCCGTCCACAACCCGGAGGCCGTATTGCCAGTGAAGTCGCCGGTGAGAGTTCGTACGATGCCTCCGTCTTCACCAGCGGGGCCGTTATGAAAGTGCGCCGCCGCGATGGGTCCGCTCAGACCTTCTACGGTTATATTAAATGCGACACCAGCGTCGGTGAGCACGACGTTTGCCGCTCCTAGCGCGTTACTGACAACGTCATGCGTTTCCTGTGCTGCGGTCAGCGAGGTGTGGAGGCTTGTACCAGCGCTGCTGTAGACCTGGCCTCGAATTTCTCCAGCCCCGTTGGCTGCCGTGTGCACATTAATATATAGATCGCCTGCAAGAAGCGACTGGATAAGCTCGTCGGTAAGCGGCTGGCCGTCGGTAGCGGTCCATATCCCGGACGC
>SMXL01000054.1 GCA_004356385.1 Bacteroidota bacterium | reverse complement strand
CTCCAATCGGAATGACGAGGAGAATTCCAAGAATAAACGCGATACCGGTCAAAATTAAAGCGCCGGTTACAACCGGGTCAGAAATTTGGGGAAATTCGCCGGCTCCCATGACCATGAACACCGCGGCCGCGACGGCCCCTAAGGCCATCAACAGGGTGAATACTCGCATCCCGGGAAATGAGATCGGATTCCCACTAATTTTTCCAGCAAGTTTTCCAAAAGCGACAAAGCTTCCCGTGAACGTAACCATACCGATGAGCAGACTCAGCGAAATGGTGACCGCGGCGGTCGAGGAAAACAGGAAACCGTCCGGACCGAGCTCGGCATTGGGCATCATGATGCGGGCGATTTCCGCCCCGGCTACTCCCGCGGAGGCCAACCCGCCAAATCCGTTGAACGCGGCGACGAGCTCGGGCATCCCCGTCATCTTGACTCTCTTGGCCAGTACGACTCCGATCAGACCACCAAGCGCGAGGCCACCGATCATTTCGGCGGGGGTCAAAATCTTGTGCATGAAGAGCGTCGCGACGATTGCAACCAGCATACCAACGGCGGCCAATTGATTTCCCTGCCTCGCCGTCGCAGGCGATTGCAGCCTTTTCAGGCCAAAAATGAATAGAACTGCTGCCACCAGGTAGGCAATATCAATGAAGGCTGTAGCCATGAGAACGATTGAAAATAGAATTCAGATTAGACGTGATGGGCTCGGATCGGGAATTGCAGTTATTCTTTCCTTTTAAACATCTGAAGCATGCGATCGGTAACCAGGAATCCACCGACGACGTTGACAGTCGCCACAATGAGTGCCACAAACCCGATCCACTTGGCCCACTCTCCACCAACCATCCCGGCTACGACGAGTGCTCCAACAATGGTGATTCCACTGATGGCATTTGAACCCGACATGAGCGGCGTATGAAGCGTTTGGGGGACTTTACTGATGACTTCCATCCCGATAAAGCCAGCCAGCACAAATACAATTATATTTTCTAGTAACATGACGTTGCTATTTACTATGATGTCGTTTCAGTCTCGAGGAGTCCTTTGACTCTCTCGTGGACCACCTGTCCGTCGTGCGCGACGCAAGCTCCTGCGAACACTTCGTCGTCAAAGTTGACTACGAATCCGCTCTCTTCCGTAAAGTCCTCCACGACGGCTAACAATGTTTTTGCATACAGTTGACTCGCATGCACCGCCATTTCTGCAGGCAGATTCAGCGGACCGAAAATCGTAACCCCGTGTTCGACGACCGTCTTTCCGGGCTGGGTGAGTTCGCAGTTCCCTCCATTGGATGCAGCCATATCGACGATGACGGATCCCGGATGCATCGCCTTGACAGCCTCGGCGGTGATCAGAATCGGAGCCTTCCGACCTGGGATGAGGGCCGTCGTGATGACGACATCCGATTTCCCGATGAACGGAACGAGTAACTCCGTTTGACGATTCGCCTTCTCTTCCAACATGGCCTTCGCATAACCGGCGCTATCCTGCATGTCGTCAATTTCCAGTTCAAGCTCGACGAACGTAGCGCCGAGACTCTGAACCTCCTCGCGAACAGCGTCGCGAATATCGTAACCAGACACTCTGGCTCCGAGGCGCTTTGCCGTCGCAATGGCCTGAAGACCGGCAACACCTGCGCCAAGGACCAGGACGTTGGCCGGACGAACGGTACCGGCAGCGGTGGTCAAAAGAGGAAAGAATTTGGGAAGTTTGAAAGCGGCGTATAGCACCGCGCGGTACCCACCGATCGAGCTGAGAGCAGACAGCGCATCCATTTTCTGAGCTCGAGAGATCCTGGGTACAAGTTCCATCGAGAGAGCCGTCACGTTTTGAGCTGCCAGTTTCGCTACGACCGACGGATTATCCAGCGGATTGAGAAATCCAATCAGGACGGCATTTTCTCTCAGGGCCTGGATTTCCTCGTCTGACGGAGGTTGGACCTTTAAGACGATGTCGGCTCCAAGGGCCTCTTCCCTATTTCCGATTCGAGCTCCAGCTTCCTGATATTCGCTGTCGGGATAGTGAGCCGACTCTCCGGCCCCTTTTTCGACAATAATAGATGCTCCTGCTTTCGTAAGCCTCAAGACCGTTTCTGGAACGAGTGCGACCAGTCGTTCTCCCGGAGAGCGTTCAGTAGGAACGCCTATCGTATATGCCATAGTAGATTTATGTGGATGGATTTTTGTCGCGCACTATATACAATTCGAGTCGGCCTTGCGCAATTTGATTTAGCAAGGTCGTTCAGAAATGTCGTTCACAACCGCGATTCGGAAATGTCGTCTATCCATTAAGTCGTTCAAACTCATCCATAAATGAAACAAGCGCGTCGACGGATTCCGGTTCGCACGCGTTATATATCGACGCCCGAATGCCTCCGACACTTCGGTGGCCTTTAAGCGCGAGCAATCCGCTCGTCTTAGCATAGTCTACGAATGCTGCTTCGAGATCTTCCGTAGGCAAACGAAATGTGACGTTCATGAGAGATCGAGACGCCTCCTCGGCCGTACCCCGATAGAATTCAGTTCGGTCGATCCGTTCGTATAAAACACCGGCCTTGGTTTCATTTCGAATCTGCATGGCAGAAATACCGCCCAGATTCGTAAGCCACCTCAAAATCTTTTCGACTACGTATACCGCAAACACCGGAGGTGTATTAAACATCTTGGAGGTGTGGGTTCCGTAATCCATGATCGTCGGAAGGTCGTCCTTTCTCTTGGCTAGAAAGTCGTTCCTTATGAGAACGATGGTAGTTCCAGCCGGTCCGAGATTTTTCTGAGCGCCGGCGTAAATAAGACCGTGCTTGTCCACATCGATAACCTGTCCAAGAAAATCACTGGATGCATCACAGACGAGTGGAGCATCCACCTGGGGAGTCGCATGGAATTGGGTTCCGAATATGGTATTGTTGGATGTGTAGTGTAAATACGAAGATTCGTCCGTGTTCGTCCAAGTCTCGGGTGAGGGAATCTCAGTAAACTGGCTCTCTTCACCGGTCGCGGCCACGCGTACATCGCCAAGTCGTTTGGCCTCTGCATGCGATTTTTTAGCCCAGGAGCCCGTAATAACGTAGTCGGCTACATCGTTTTCGCCGAGAAAATTCAATGGTACCTGATAGAACTGCATTGAAGCACCGCCCTGCAGAAAGAGGATATGCCAATCGTCTGAAAGGCCCAGAAGTGCCTTCAGCTGCTCGCGTGCGCTTTCTTCGACGGACGAGTACTGTGAAGATCGATGGCTGATTTCCATCACCGAAGCACCGGCGTCTTTGAACTCCAGCATTTCAGCCTGGACTTCCTCCAAAACCTCAACGGGAAGGGTACCCGGTCCGGCCGAGAAATTGTGCTTACGCTCCATTTCCTGTTTTCTCCCTCAAGCTTGATTACTGCCTTTGGCTCGTCCTACTTAAAGATCGATCAGACTTACCGCAAGTACGTCTGAGTTTGCTTGAATTCGCTCGAGTACCTCTTGCTCCACGTGACCCGAAAAACGGATACTCGCGCACGCAGCATGTGCACCTGCGAATACCAGATTTTCCATTTCCTGCACGTTCCATTCAGCCTGCCTGATTTCCTCGAGCACCGAGGCCAAAACTCCCACCTTATCCAAATGACGAACGGTCAACTGGTGTGTGGCAGGCGTCTTCTCGGCTATATTTACGCAATTCGGAACCGAGTTCGTCGCCGCATACGTTAGAATAACCCGCGAGGCTTCTTCCGCGATCGCCTCCTGCGCCTGTTCCGTGGACGCTCCGATATGATGCGTCAAATAAACATCTTTGCGCTCAGCGAGCGGATGTGAAAGATCCCCGTCCTTATGCGCCGGCTCGTTGGAAAATACATCTAAGGCTACGCGGATTCCTTTCTCCTCCATAGCCTTAAGCATCGCTTCCTCATCAACCACTGAGCTACGAGTCGTGTTGATAAAAAATGCGCCAGGTTTCATGGCGCTGAAAAAATCCGCATCGGCCAGCGACTCCGTCTCTGGAGTAGCTGCAACGTGGAGGGTGATCACGTCTGCTTTGGCTGCGACTTCGATGGGGGTTTCCGCTCTTTCGATTCCCAAAAACTCAGCCTTTTCGTCCGTCAGAGACCGACTCCAACCCACGACTTCCATATCGAACGAGAGCGCTCGACGAACCACTTCCTGTCCGATGTTTCCAAGTCCAATCACTCCTAGAGTTCGCCCCTTGACACCGTTCGCTTTACCATACTTTGCCTTGTTCCATTTACCACCCCGCGCGTCGATTACGTTATCAGGAATCGAACGGTCAATCGAGAGCATAAGGCCAATAGTAAGTTCGGCAACTGCTGCGGCATTCTTGCCCGGACAATTGGCTACAAATACACCTCGATCGGACGCTCCGTCCACGTCAATATTATCGTATCCCGCACCCGCTCGAACAATCAGTTCCAGATTTGAAGATTGCTCGATTGCCTCGGCGGGTACTTTCGTCGAGCGAACGATCAGGACCGTCGGCTGAACCTCTGAAAGAGCCCCAAGCAGAGAATCTCCCTTCGCGTCTGGTCGACTCACAACCTCATGTCCTCCGCCTATCAGCAGATCAACGGCGGACTCCGAAAGTCTGTCTGCAATTAGAATTCTCATGATCGTAGTCGCTTTCTATCAGATTCAGCAGTCGAAAATTAAAAGAGATGGACCAACAAACCGCTCCTCAATTTCGGTTCGAACCAGGTCGATTTCGGCGGCATCAGCAGATCAGCATCTGAAACATCGACCAATTCCCGAATACTCGTCGGATACATTGAAATAGCCATTTCTGCCTGTCCGGAATCCACGAGTTCCTCCAGTTCTTTCGTACCTCTGATTCCCCCAACGAAATCAATGTTTGAATCCGTGCGAGGGTCGGTAATATTCAACATGGGAACCAGAATGTTTGCGCTCAGCAAACCGACATCCAGTCGATCCACAACCGACGCATCTTCGGCGACAGGTAACTTGAAACCCGTCCATTGTCCGTCCAAGTACACGGCAATTTCGCCCTTTCGCTCAGGAATCGGATCTGAAGACGAAACAGCTGGCAGGGTTTTCTTCAAATGAACAAGGAACTCAATTTTCGAAACAGGCAGCTTTCGGACAATCCGATTATACGCCAGGATTTCCATGTTGCCCATCGGAAACAGCACAGCCGGAAAGAAGCCCACTTCCATTGACGTATCGCCCGTGCCGGCCAGCTCCTCCGCGGCCCTGCTTGCGGCTTTGCATCTGTGATGTCCGTCGGCTACGTATAGCCTGTCAATTTCTTCGAAACAGGAGACGAGATCTCCTGGTGCTGCGATTCGCCAGATCGTGTGCTGAATTCCATCGGGAGCTGTAAAATCATATAGGGGTTCGTGAGTTACCGTTTCGTTCAATATTTCTCCGACACCCTCATGGTCCCCGAAGGTGAGCATAATTGGCTCCGCATGGGCACGTTGCGAGATGATATGACGGGTTCGATCGTTTTCTTTCGCAGGTCGCGTTTTTTCATGCTTCAGAATCACGTTCGAATCGTAATCCGAAACTGCCACACAACCGACGATTCCCGTCTGAGGTCGACCATTCATGATGAGTCGGTACACGTAAAGAGATGGCTCGTCTTCCTGGAGCGAATCCGGACCGGCAACATATGCGTCGAGATTTTCAGCACCTTTGGCATACACCGAGTCGCCGTAGACGTTGACTCCGTCGGCGAAATCTATCTCCGGGCGAATGACGTGGAGAAAGCTTTTCGGATTCCCTTCGGCCAGGCGCCGAGCCTCCTCCGCATTAACCACGTCATAGGGAACGCATGCAATATCCGGAGCGCATTCCGGAATCGGCCTGACAGCTCGAAAAGGATGAAGAATGGACATGGCTCCAGGTTTAGGACTGCTTCAATGTGATGGCCCCAAAAATACGTACGCAGCGGCTATTGCCAACCCGATCGATCGATATAGATGTCGAGTTAACAGAAAAGACACACCCTTCTTCCATTCCCGGTGCCCGTTTGGAGCCATTTGAGTTGTTCTGGGCTGCAAATAACCGTAACTTCGGCGCCTTACATCGCGGGGTGGAGCAGTGGTAGCTCATCGGGCTCATAACCCGAAGGTCGTGGGTTCAAATCCCACCCCCGCTACAATTTTTTGCAGAAAAGAAGAGTAGAGGTTTCTGCACGGAATCCGGCTGCATTTTCTTAAGACAGGGTACGGTTCAATTTGAGCCCTACCCTTTTTTATTAGCTCCCTTACTCTTCGCCCAAATCAGCGACGGATCAAAGAATCTTTGCAGTGAATCCCTCTCCTGTTTGGCATCCTCGTATCCGATCTCGATCAATCGCGTCGAGTACTCGGGTTCAAAAAGAATCATGGACAACCAATCCGGTGACTTCGTGTCCTTGCTGCCGAGTGCTATTCCGATGAGCTTCAGGATGCCACCGAGGTCAGCTTCAAATTCTCTGGATAATTTCCCCAGATCAACAGACGGTCTCATCACCATTAGATCTATCTGACGCAAGCCATGTCGTTTTCTCTGGGGAATTGAACGAAGAAGTTCATTCATTCGTTCGAGCAACGCCGCGTCCTGATCGAGTCGGTCTAGAAAAATGGCATTCAGCAATAGCCCGAATATTTGAGCCGCAGGAGGATACCCCGTCACGAGAGGTTCATCGGCCTCTCTCCTACTCCTCCCGTATCGAGTCGATATTGCGAATATTCTGTCCGCTCCAAGATGGACGGCTGGGCTGAGTGGATCGGCCATTCGAATGCCGCCATCACCGAACCAAGTATCGCCTAATTGGATAGCGGGGAACAGGAAAGGAAGCGACGACGATGCCATGATATGATCGACCGTCAGCTCTCCGTGGTGACTCACACGGTCCGGTCGATCCCAATTTTGCAGCTCACGACCATCCGTCCAGGCAACCGTCTGGCCCGTGGCGTAGTTGGTCGTGATAAAGGCGCATGCATCGAGTTTACCGTCCTGGATATTTTTTCGAATTCCGGTTAGTACTCCATCGGGCGCACCAAGGCTCTTGGATAGAAAGGAGCGAAGCGGATCCGTGTGAACCAATCCGTACCGCGGGATTATCTCACCCGAATCTTCAGCGCCCGTTTTTCTAAGAACATTCCAGAACAATTGGAATCCAGATGTGGTTTCGTAAACATCTTCGGAGGTGAGGTTTTCCCAGGTATTTACAAGGTTGTGGACTGCAGCCGCAAATCCTCGTAGATCATTGGATATGTAGGCTGCGTTTAATGACCCCGCGGAAACGCCGGTCACGATAGATAAATCTACATGAGGAAGAGCATCTGCCATAAACTGGAGAACGCCCGCCTGATATGACGCCCGAGCGCCGCCGCCTCCAAGGACCAGCCCATAGCGGCAAGTGCGTGTCTGCGGCCCAAGGCGATATTTCATTCGTTCTATCGAATCCCACATATCAGGGGTGTCGTTACCCGTTTGGCTTTCAGCTTTGCAGTTCAAGCAATGTACTAACCGAAAACCCCTCTGGTCGCTCGAAGTGAATCACATTCTCCTTGTTTTCATTGATGGCATAGGTCTTGGACCTGCGGGAGAATTCAATCCGTTTTCTGTTCGGGCCCTCCCGGGATTTGAGTATCTGTCCGGCGGCGTCCCGTTTGACGAAACGGCCTCGGAGATAGTCAATTCCAGACATGTATTTCGACCAATCGACGCCGGACTCGGACTTTCGGGACTCCCGCAGAGCGGAACCGGTCAGGCGTCGCTGTTCACCGGAGTAAATTGTGTCGAGACCGCTGGGCGCCATTATGGGCCGTTCCCTCACTCTTCGTCGCTTCCAACGATCGCAAGTCACAACGTTTTTTCCCAAGTCAAATCCCTGGGACTGAACGTGGCGTTCGCGAACGCCTATCCGCCCATTTTTTTTGAGTATGCCCAGAAACGAAACCGTTGGTCGGTGACCACACGGTCCTGTCTCGACTCGGATACTCGAATCCGTACACTGGATGATCTCAAGATCGGACAGGCGGTTGCTGCAGATATCACAGGACGGCGACTGAACGATCACCTTGGCTTGCAAATTCAAATTCGGTCTGAGGAGGAGGCTGCAATCAATCTGGCGGACCTTACATACCAGAATGCGTTCACTGCCTTCGAGTACTTCCATACCGATAAGGCCGGGCACGCTCGCTCATGGGAAGAAGCAGAAAAATGCCTGTGGTCATTGAGTTCGTTTCTTACGAGTCTGGTGGAAGAAACTCTCACGCGAGGACTAACTCTTGTACTCACCAGCGACCATGGCAACCTGGAAAATCTGGAAATCAAGACCCACACAGAAAATCCGGTACCCTTTGTCGCGATCGGTAAACAGGCTACGGCGTTTAGCGATGTTCGATCGCTGGTTGACGTCGTTCCCGGTGTGCTTGCGGCACTCTCGTCGTGACATCCTCGATCGCTCCCTCGTCATCGTCCACTTATTCTGACGAGCTCTGAGAGGCAGATATGATTTCCTCCACGATCCGGCCCGCTCCATAGATGGATCCAAGGGCCTCAAGAATCCCTCGAGAGTCCACAGAAACAGTGCGGGAGGCGCTGTCTGTGTAGAGATATTCAGACGGTAGCGATTCGATGTTGCCGTCAAATACGAGTCCGACTATCTCCAAATTCTTGTTCAACAGTGGAGATCCCGAATTCCCCCCGGCAATATCATTGGTAGAGACCAGATTCATCGGCGTGCCAAGCGCCACGTCCGAAGCACCGCGTTGCCACCGATCCGGCAGATCCCATTCCTTACGACCAGCGTGGGCGTAGAAGGCATCGAAGAGTCCATAGAAAGTCGTGAAGGCCGGGGCAATGGTTCCGTTGTATGCGTAGCCCGATATCACTCCGTCGGCGATTCTCAAAGAAAAAGAAGCGTCCGGCGGCATAGTTTGGCCGTAAATCGCAAATCGCGCTCGCGCCAAATCTGCAGCAAACGACTCCTCTTGACTAATGAAATCCCTAAGTTGCTGGTCCAATGTAAAGTAAAGTGGAGCGATGGCGTTAATGAAGGGAACGGTCGGGTCATCGCTCGCGAGGTAGTTTTCGTCCAAGAGTTCTCGAAACCGGGCTGAATCTGCCAACGCCGAATTCGTCGCGATTGAATCGGCGAGCATACGCGCCGTTCCATCCCCGAAGAGTCTCTTGATGGTCGGATCGGTGCTGCCCAGGAATTGCTCAAATTCCCCCAATCGGTTTTCGATCACCGTCCGCTCTACCTCACGCGGCCAATTCTTTATCTTCAATGCATCCTTGCGGATGTCATTAAGCTGTTTGGAAGAAGCGCCCCGCTGTTTGAGAGTCTCATAAATATACCCGTACATCGCGCGGGTTAGAATGTGCGAACTGACCGATGGATTCAAGAAATGAGTGAATGCCCGCGCTTTCGACGACGAGGCCTTTTTTGAGATCTGAAGACGCTCGATATCGCCGAGAACCGATCCGTAAAGGGCATTCAGTGAATCCGACTCCTCGAGGGCCTGGGTAAACAACAACTCTGCTGCACCCCGACGTTTTATCAGTGAGCCTTCTTTGAGTCCCCGGAGCTGCCCGATTTCTGCCTTTAAAGAGTTCTGCGCCGAGAAATAATCGTTCCGAACGTCCGACGAATCGATTGCTTCCGGATGCGATTCGATGTAGTCTGCTATCAGGTCGGCTCTGTCCTTCAGAACGGACGTGCTATGTGGCAACTCGTTGTCTCGATAATATTCCAATTGGGCGACGGTGCTGAGCCGACTTGTCGAGCCCGGATTTCCAACGACAAAAACAGCATCCCCGTCTTCCGCTCCGTCCACGCTCCACTTGAAATGCTCGGGAGTTGACAGCGGCTCTCCATTTTTATCGTACGCGCGAAAGAAGCTCATGTCCAGATTGTACCGCGGGAACGTAAAGTTGTCGTGGTCTCCTCCGAAAAAACCGATTTGAAGTTCAGGAGCCATTACTATTCGAATGTCATCAAATCGCCTGAACGTGTAGGCTGTATACCTCCCACCGTTGTAGAGGGGAATCACTTGTACGTGCAATGAGGAATCCTGGGCGGATGCGATCGACTGCATTCGATTTTCGATCGACTCGGCGCGGCGCGTTCGAACTTCTGCTTGTGGCGTGCCCTTCAGAATCGCCTCGTCCAGTCGATAGACCGCCGCCGTAACATCCTGAATGTCAACGAGCTGTTCAACATACAAGTCATCGACTTTTCGTTCATCGCTTGAAGCCACCGCATAAAAGCCTTCGTCCAGAAAAGATTCTCCATCTTTACTGATCTCAGTAATGCTGGGTCGGGCGCAGTGATGGTTCGTCATAATGAGCCCCTTATCCGAAACGAAGGATGCCGAGCAGTAGGTTGAAAACCTGAGTGCGCCCATTCTTGCCTTCGCAAACCATGCAGAATCGGGAGTAAATCCATACGCCTCGGAAAAATACTCCGTCGGAGGATTGTCAAAAGTCCACATCTTTCCGCCATCAAATCGACCGACCTCGATGTCTTCAAAAGGATTCACGAGGGCCTCAACCTCTTCCGGCACAACGGCCCGGGTTTCCTCCCGGATGATGTTTGCAGGCTTTATAGGCCGCTCTGTAACCGTTGTCCGTCTTGGCGATGAACAGGCGCCGCCTAACGTGGCAATCAGAAAAAGCGACGAAACCGCGGAAAGACCTGGGCGGCTGGAGTGCAGTTTCCCGGCTAGCGGCTGGATTTGGAACGGATTCCTCATGACACTTTGGACGTAGTTATTGAAGCGAAAACGCTCAGATATCTTTTTACCCGGCGCATTTACCCACCCCTAAACGGGCAGTTCCATAATGGTTAGGGCATATCGTACCATCCTGGAACCGAGACGGACACAGAAGTATATTAGCGCGCCCTGCGAGAGTGGCGGAATTGGCAGACGCGCTAGACTTAGGATCTAGTGGGGTAACACCCGTGGGGGTTCGAGTCCCCCCTTTCGCACAATGGGCGTCGGTGTGGTTTTCCCACCGGCGCCTTTTTTTATTCTACTGGAGAATCTGCGAGTAATCGGAAAGATGAGACGGGTCGATTCGGGTCAAGGTATCGTACGCCTGATTCGCAACGGACGAACCCTGAAAGACGGCTGACAGCTCTTTGTACTTAGCCGTGAAAAAGGCATCCAGATAATATGAGCGGCTGACGTCTTCAGTCAGTCCTTCGAGTCGACCCACAATATCAAGCATGGTTTTTCTTGCCTTATCGGGGTCCACTATAAACTGATCCAGGCTGAGCAGATGATAATCCTTGTAGGCTTTTCTGAGTTCGCGATATCTGGGATCCATAATCTGGGCAATCAGCTCACCTCGTGAACCCTCACCTTGCAGGGAATTCCAGCCAATGGCACCAGACAATTCAGCCAGCTCGGCAACTCTTCGTGCTTTTTCGAATTGAACCGTTCCTCCCATTTCTGAAAATGTATCGTAATCATAGCCCAGCATTAGATATGCGTAGAAATTGATGACGGACGTAATGGGATGGTAGCGGTCCGGATCAAAGATGAGTGGAGTTCCTCTGGGGTAATCAAACACCCAGCTATCGTCATTGAATAGAGCGACGGTAGTCTGTTGCGCCGTTCCGTACACCGGACGTCGACTGGCGATCGCTATTCGGCCACTGAACCGGGTGAGCGTGAGCGCCTCGGTAATCGCGATTTGAATATTGCAGTCTATCCGTTCATAATCCTCGAACCGATCGTCCGTCCATCTCCGGTCATTTATGTACTCTCGGATTCGTTCGCCAAGCTCCTTCAAGAACGAAAAATCATTCCCGGTCAGGTTCAGGTAATTGACGGATACATTGCAATTAAACTCCTGCGCCTCGACGAGCTTCGAATTTAAACTGCAGATCGAAAAAATACCGGCTACAAATATGACTTTCAGCCTGAGCATCTAACTGTTACTGTTTCCCTTGGGTCAAAATAGTCATACAAAAATGTAGAGTTACGGTTTCTGCGGACCCGTCTCTGTGTTCTTGATCGATCATCCCAATCGTGCATGAACACCCCATTCTTGATTATGACCGGAACGAAGACCTGTGCGCTCGGGCGTGCAATCGCACTGGTGGGAATCCTCCTCACGGGATTCGTTTCAGTGAGTCGGGTTTCGTCTCAGACCATTGGAAACGGCGCTGTGGTATCCGGTTTGACTGCTGGTGCGGCTCTTCGAGATCCATTCGCCGCGCTGAATCCATCTACTGCGGGCTCGAACCGAGAGGCAGCTGTATCAATCTGGACCACCCGACCTTACAATATTTCAGAAATTCAGATAGTTGGGTTCACCGGGACATTATCGTTATGGGGACTGGGAATTGCCCCACGATTCCGCTCGATTGGCTTTGACGATTACCGTGAATATCAGTCGTCTATTCAACTCGGAATACCCATCACGTGGGGTGCAGATCGAAATACGAATCAAGGCACGGATCGCCTTGCGAGGATGGGTATTGGTGTTCACGCCGTCTCAAAATCAGCGGCACAAGGAGGACTCCGAACCTCTTACGTGCTAACAACAGGCATCCTCGTTCCGGTTGCACCGAACATCGAATTAGGTGCCGTTCTTTCTCGATCCATCAAGAACACGACGCGCGGAGTTCGGAAGATGCTCGTCGGCCTCTCTTTTCGTCTCCATGAAAAAACAAGCATTTACCTGGACGTGTTCTCCGAAACTCTTTTCAGGCCGTCATACAGATTGGGGATGTTTACGCGACCCGTTCGCCCAATTGCACTTCGCATGGGAGCATCCACCAATCCAGACAAGCTGAGCATTGGACTTTCCGTCCGAGCGGGACCTCTTACTGGAAGCATCGCGGTCGAGTACCATTTACTCCTTGGCGCGACTACGACGATCGAAACCACAATTTCATCTTTCGATTCGTGATTTGATGAACTGTTCTTCCTCTAAAAAGGTCACGATCTGTATTCTAATCCTCTTCTGTATGGGTCCTCTCCCGCAGGTACAAGGACGCCAGATAGAGACGGTACTTGGCGCCGATCTGGATGGCAGAGATCTCTCGAGCGAAGAGATTCAGGCAATCGAACGGGTGTTGCTGGAATTTTCGAAACAGCCCATCAATCTGAATTTAGTCACGCGGGAAATCCTTGAACAAGTTCCGCTGTTGGCCGGCTCAGACATTGACGCCCTGCTGGATTTTCTCGGTTCCAACGAAACGATTTCAACATGGTCAGAAGTGGAGGCGATTCCAGGACTTTCTCTAGAAGCGATTACCATTTTGCGCGTGGTCGGTTCGGTCGAGGGCGCGAATCCCTCTCCAGCAGCACACCCCCCGGCGTGGATACAGATCAGAACTCTGATCAAGGGTAAATGGGACTCCAGCAAATCCCCACCAGAGAACGGAGGTAGCCGATACCGACGTTCCGTTCGCATCGACGGGCGAGTCCGAAACCTGATCTGGGGACTTACCCTCCAGAACGATCCGTACGAGCAATTCCGATGGGATCCTGGTGGCGGGTGGTATGGATTCGATCATATCAGTGGATATGTTACATGGGGCTCCGATGACTCACCTTTGATCGTGACTATTGGAAATTTTACCGTAGACGCGGGTCAGGGACTCGTTCACACGCGGCCTTTCGGAACCCGCTTATCCGCGGCCTCTCCATCTCAAATCGTCAGGTCCTGGTCGGGTCTCAGGCGGTACTCCGGATCGTCTCCGTTGTCACTTCGCGGCATTGGAGTCTCCGTACAAATCATGCCCGCTCTTAAACTCCAGACGTTTTTCTCGCAGAAGTCACTTGATGCTCGGGTCGATTCCAGTGCGGTAGGACCTGATCCGTTTTTCGTGCTTTCGGGTTCGACGACTCACATCTCAGACGCGCAGTTATTAAGACGACAGACGCTATCGTCCTCGGTGCTCGGTATCCTAATCGATGGGCAAATGGGACCGATCAGATTGGGCATTCAGGTTTCGAAAAACAGTTTTCATCGCCCGGTACAGCAACAAGATGGAGAACTCGCCAGAACACGGTTCATGGCCGCTAGTCTGTATGGTGTCGCCAATCTGAGCGCATTTCGATTTACGGGCGAAGTAACGGCCGGAGGCGGTAAACCCTCGCAATTTGTGCTGGGTTCAACCTGGAAGCCCACGAGGTCAGTAAGGCTCTTCTCCCATCTGTACCGATACGACGCGCTATCGATGTACCGTTTCGGGAATCCGTTTGGATTCAAGCGCTCGCTCAACTCACAAAAGGGAATTACAGTCGGGGCGACCTTTAAGCCCGGCAAGAATTGGAATTTCTCAGCCTCGTTGAACTACTACGCCGGAGTGAGCTCAAAAGAAGTCGTATTCTTTTCGAATACGTTCAGCGATTTAAGGCTACATCTTCAAGGGAAACTCAGCCCGGCAAGTACGATGAAAATTCTGCTCCGCTCGAAACGGGCTCAGAAACTGAATAACATTGAGCTACCGTCAGGAAGCGAAATAGGGGGCTCAGATGTCGACCGGCTTTGGCAAGCCTCTCTGCTGATGACTCATTCCATTTCGAAGAGACTGGTTCTTGCAAGTCGATTTGATACGAATCTGGCATCGACATCGTTCAATCAATCCTCTTCAGGCATCCATATGTTTCAACAGATTTCGCTAAATCCGAGCTCACGACTCTCCCTTGTTTTTCGTCACAGCCTGTTCTCCGCGCCAGAGTCGGAAAATCGGTTTTACATATACGAACCGGATGTGCGAGGTCAGTTGTCTGTTCCCGTCCTTTCGACGGAGGGTTCACGATCCATGATCTTACTGACATTCACTCCAACATCCCATTGGCGTTTTCAGGTGAAGTGGACGGAGATGCATCAGGCGTTGGTCGACTTGGGTACCTCGGCTTTGGCGGATGGTGTGGTAGAGTCGCATTCAGGACCGATTTCAGAGAGGCTTTCCGTACGACACGTTCAGCTGCTCAGCCTTCAATTGGCCGTGGAGTTATAGGATACATTCGATCGATTCACAGAGCGCCTGATTGGTACCAACCAGCGCGAGTCTTTGGCCAATTATCCAGCACTCGGGGGAGCGTAAGAAATTAGGAGTACGATTGGCTCTGTTCATCACGAATAGCTAATTCGTGCAGATCGACTTCAGAATTTTCCGACGATTGGCAAGCTTTTCCTGCCACATTTTCTCTTCGATTTCCTCATCGTCAAAAAAATATTCCCACTTCTCAACGGTGGTTTCCTTCAGGACCACATGCTTCTGGAGATGGGCAACTCTCTTCAAGATCGGGGACATGCCCATCTGGTGTACGAAGGTAACTCGACTCTCTCCGGTGTCTTCTCCTTCCCTGACCGACAGCCAATTATCACCACAAACGTGGCATGTGTAAAATTTAGAGTCCGCATCGGGGTCTTCAATTTCTTCAGCCTCAAGAGAGACTTCCATGGGTACCATGCTGTAGCAATTGCAGGCTTTACACTTGAGTCGTTCCATACAAGGGAGTGTTGATCATTTGCCGGTTAAACCCCGTTGAGCAATTAGGGTTCACGCAGCGTCTTTTTGAACCAATGAACTATTCACGCGAATCAGTATCTGGTTGAATTGACCCAATATGCTGAATCCCATGATTTATTTTCGGGCAAGTAAGCCGCCTCCAATCGAAGATCGAAATCAAACGTGTAAAACAGCCTCAACTGAAGGCCGAGTCCGAACCCAAAACTCGAATATTCTTCGGAGTCAGGACCCGGTGTTATTAAGTGCTCTGCGAATCCATAAACGTACGCAGCCTTGAAGTACACCGGTAACAGAAACAATCCGTCGTCGATATAGAGGATCGGCTGTGTTGCGGTAAATCCATAGCGGTATGACGTACCCTTTGGAATAAAGATGTCTTCACGGCCGCGGGGCTTGAAAAAATCAAGGTTAAATATGGATGGGTTATTCTGAACTACGACACCCGAATTGAATCGTAATCCTGTATTAAACCTGGATAAAAAGGGCAAATACACGTCCCCCAGTCCGATAAACGCCCGTTCGAGGGATCCCCCATCGACAGAGACATCAATGTCGCTGAATAGGCGTAACCTGACTCCATTATTCGGAGTCAGATCCCGGACGTTTCGCTGAATCTTGTAGCCGAATATGAGTGCCGGCGACAGGGTGGCACGATTGGTTTTTCGCGTGAGTGCTTGAAAATTATCATCGACGAACTGATCTTCGCGAAAGTTGATAGAGAGCGATCCCGTTATGGATGATCTGAATACGTTCTCCTCAAGAGTTACGGGTACTCGGATGCCGAAAGAGGCTTCCCTGCGACGTCGAATCAGCCTCTGTTCCGTCGTTGTCGACCCGTCGTGGATGATCGCGTTAATTGTTTGCGGTCGGTTCGAATAACGTACCGAGGGTCGAAGTAGGTTGCCTCCCCACTGCATGCCGAGTTCACCCCAGAGGCGACTTCGCCGCAGAATCCCTTCCCCGTAGTACGTCCATTCTTGAAGAGGGTCTGTGCCCTGCATCGCTACACCAATCCCGAAACCCATCCGTGCATCCACCGCCTGCCTTCGAGGCGCATCCAGATAAACAGTCGGATAAATCATTCGAGGCTTCAAATATTTCAGACCACGGTATGGCTTGGGTGTCAGGTGGCCATAATAATCGTACGACTCTACGAGCCACGTCTTCCAGGGTACATCTTCGGTATGTCGAGCCAAGTCACGATCGATTTCGAGAGCACTATTCAGATCAAAGTCTAGAGTCATCAAATCAAAACGTTGATCTCGATACTCGACATATGCAAGGGTAGAATTCGACGGAGACAAGGCACCCTCCAAAGCACCGTAGGGTACATTGGTCAATCGCCACATTCTATCTGTCCATTCATCGGAGACGTAGACATTCTGCACATCGTTGAGGTCAGCGGTGAATATCAGATAGCGACCATTTTTGCTCCACGTCGCATCGTAGATACTTGCTCCTTCGAATCCTATCCAGGGCAATAGATCTGCTTTTCCGAGTCGACTCAAAGAAGTAACGAAGAGGGCCTGGTGTCCCTTCACGTTCATCAATATAGCCAGAGAATCGGTATGTGGTCTCGGGAGAAGACTGACGAAATCTGCCCTTTCATAGTCGATCACTAATTTCGAAAGCCCATTCTGATCAACTTCCACGACGGAGTTGAATTGCCGGTCGTTTCTGAGGGCCAGTATTTTCCCGGAATTCGTTTCTATCGGATTTATCGCGTGCGACCAGGTAGAATACCGGCTTATTTTACCACTGGCCAGATCAGTAGAGAAGACATTGGCTCGCTCCTGGACGACTACAAACGGATCCCTTTCATACCGCGAATACAGGATGGCCGTGCTATCTCTATTCAGCGAGAACGTGGCATCTTCAGTGATCGTCGTATTGGCAATGAGGGTTCGTGTCCCGTTGTGAGCATCCATTCGGTAGAATCCACGACGAAGATTGTATCCCAAGGAGAAGACGACTAGAGTTGAATCATTCAGCCAATGTGGACGCCTATTCACATGACCCTTCCTTCCAGACAATAGTGCGCCCTTTGTCTGCTCTCCGAGTTGACTAATTCGAGCCCTCTCGCTCTCGCGAAACCAGTTTCTAAAAGACCTGGATAACTTCGAAGGAGACGTATCAGTCGCATAGATCAGATTGGCACCAAACCCCAGAAATGGAAAGCGAAACTGCCACCGCGAAAGACGCTGAATAACGTCGTCGCCGAAGTTCTCTACGAGGTACTCAACGAAATGTGCGCCTCCTTCATAGAACCGATCTAACGGTCTGGTGAACGATGGCGATTCCAGCATCTGGGCGAGCGACCAGCCGCGACCGTTTTCAAACGCTGCTCGGAACTGCATCGTGAAAAACGGATGATGCAATCGCCCGGCACCTTCGGTCAGTTGGCTTTCGCGGTAAACAGCCACGCCTTCCGAAATACCTGGAGGCACAAACATGTTAAGACTTCTAGCAAAATCGGGGGAGAACGTTTTTACAATTCCAACTACTCCGGCCCCACTTTCGTACTCAGCCTGGGCGGCGTGTACCGCCTCATGCGGTGCCACAATGAAGGTCCAAGACGGGTGACGTCTGGACAACCCCCTTCCCTTCCTGGACGTAGCCGCGATCTCTTGTTTGAAGGGAAACGACGTGACATAACCGTTTGCCCGGTCGTTGAACTTGTTGAGAACAACGGGCATAAATATGTTGAAGCCCGCACCGATCAGAGTATCCGTGCCGGCCAACGTGGACTCCAGGACGAATAAGGTTTCGCTTGCTTGCTCCCTCAACCCGCGCTCGAAGATGATATCGAAATGATCACCCCGGAGCACCGAGTACTTCAAACCCGGCGGGCGATAAATGACATCGTAAAGTGGCACCACCTGGGCACTTGCGCTGGGCAGGCTGCCGGTGACCAATACGAATCCGAATAGAAAGAGGAACCTCTGAAAGAGAGCTGAGAGGCGAGGGCCGCTGAGATCAGACAATGACCGAGATAAGATGGTTTTCCCTACTCGTGAAACTACGGAAAAAGAGAGTGGGGCTGAAATGGCACGGATCAAGCGGGAGTACTTGCGCTGGATGTGTGTCGATGCGAAATGGGACTGAGCCTCGTTGCGCATGACTCCAGCCCTGAGGGGAATCCTACGACGATTGAAATCCCGCTGCTCACTACGTTCGCAGCCAGTCTTTTCTTTCGAGAGGCTCATTCAAGCTAGCTTTAATCGCCTCTTAAAAGAAAACCCAGCACGTTTTCACCTGCCGGGCTTTCATTCTTTGCGGAGGGGGTGGGATTCGAACCCACGGTACCTATAAGGTACAACGGTTTTCGAGACCGCCCCGTTCGACCACTCCGGCACCCCTCCATCAGCAAAACTAGCGGCACAGAGCGGTTCGAGCAATTTCGTTTGGTGAAATCCACGATGAGAAGCGGGCCAAGTCGTCCATTCTAACTTGGACTGAAGGAGAGGAATAGCCCTACCGTGTAGTAACCCTATCCAAGCAGCTCAGCAACAACACTACCCGTAGACTGGAGGACTTCCCCCAGCTTATCCGGTTTACGTCCACCGGCTGTGGCCAACTCCGGGCGCCCCCCGCCGCCACCTCCCAGTTTTTTTGCCAGTATTCCAACAATGTCTCCAGCGCTGAGAGTCTTCTTCTCGACCAGATCCACGGTAACGCAGCACGCCAAATAGGCTTTTCCTGCCTTCGCATCTGCTGTTCCAAGGACACCCACCGAGTTCGGTGACATTTTGGCCTTCAGCTGCTCGGCCAAAGATCGGAGCATATTCATGTCCAGACTATCTAGCTCTCCTACGATGACCGTCGTGTCCTTGATTTTCTCACCGTCTTCAACGAATCGGTCCAGATCTGCCGACAATGCTTTGATTCTCAAAGCCGACAGGTTTTTTTCAAGCTGCTTGTTTGCGCTGAGTAAATCGGATACCTCTTCGTCGCTGGGCCTTTGCAGTGATTTAAATTGCCCGCGGACGCGACTCAGTTCATCCATTTCCCGGTGCAGATACGCGATCGCCTCGCTACCTGCAACGGCCTCGATTCGCCGGATTCCCGCTGCAACCGAACCTTCAGAAACAAATTTGAATAGTCCAATCTCTCCCGTCGCCATCACGTGAATGCCGCCACACAGTTCCACCGAAAAATCAGGATCGAATGTGATCACTCGCACCGTGTCGCCATACTTTTCGCCGAAGAGCGCCATCGCTCCTCGCGCCATGGCATCTTTGATGGGGACCTCAACGTCTTCTCCTTTTTGCACATTACTTTGAATGACGTCGTTTACCCGATCCTCGATTTGACGAAGTTCGTCGGTTGAGACTCGTTCGAAGTGGCTGAAATCAAAGCGAAGAT
>SMXL01000053.1 GCA_004356385.1 Bacteroidota bacterium | reverse complement strand
CTGCCGCCGTGAATACAAATAGACTGTCACTCCCAGCGTCTAACACAAACAGGTAATTGGTTTCATCCGCAGCAACGGTAATATCGCTTGGATTGGAAAACTTGAATTCATCGTAAAGGAATCCGTCTCCCTTTTCAGGGTTTTGGGCAACCTGAAGTTTCTCGGGGTCCGACTGATACACAATTCCATCCGTTGTCAGCACGGCTCTAATGGATAGCACAGAGAACCGAAGAGGTGAAATCGGAGGTTCTCCGCCATCTATCACGTCATTTGCGGCCGGAGATTGCGCAAGAAGAAAATGAAACGTTTGCGAAAAGAACGATTGCTGGGGCGGGTGCACATACGTGGCTATACCTGCAGGATAAAGTGCGCTCCTGAGGCTTTCTCGAGTTGGATGCAGAGAGGGAATCGCCTGAAGATTTCTTCCTTCGGGCGAAAATTCGAGTACCGCGTTATGGGGCAGTATGACCGAAGAACGAACATTTACAGGCCCTCGTCGACTCACAAAAATATGATTATTGTAGAGCACACCGACGCCTGTGAATGAAACCTCTTCGTCCGTGTCAATGGGATCGGGCTTGCTGAATTTTCGCGAGTCCTCGTCAAACGGATGCCAGATGATGTCGGCCAGCGTGGCCGTCGCTCCTTCAAGTCGATTGTAATGAAGAATAACAGGGAGGCTCCAGGTTCGACCGTTCAAAAATGTATCGCGTCTCGCCGTGACATAAACATGCAGGCGGCGATCCTGGACGACAGACGTCCCGCCCCCGGGGATTTCGTAAAAGGCGCTCCCGCGCCCAGCTCGGTCTAACACATGCAAACCCCGACGGTCAACGACGTAGATAAGCTCGTCATACCCAACGTATACGTCCGTCGGTGCATCCAAAGGAACTCCGTCGGCACCCTTGGAGAAAAATGGAAAGAGTGGGACGTACTCAATTTCGCTGATCAGCCCCGGTTCACGTCGCCCAGCCTCAAAAATTTCATCGGTCGTCGCATCCTGCTTTGAGCCAATCAGATCGTCACACCCTGTCGTCAGATATCCAGCAGCAAAGAGTCCGATGACCCCGGCTCGAAACATCCATCCCATTCGATATTTGAGTTGGCTTACTGTCAAAACGAAAGGTTCAGGCCAAATCGATGTACATCGCCCAAACGCTCCAGCTTATTGAAGGCATAGTCAATTCGATAATTTGATCCCAAATACGGGATATGGAGACCGACGCCCAGGCTGGGTATAGTGAACTCTTCCACTCCAAAACGATACCCTATTCTGAATACGATGGTATGGTGCCATCCGTATTCGAGGCCCATATTGAAATTTTCGGAATTGTCACTCGGATTATTGAGTTGAGCGGACACCAACAACGAATTATTGGGATCGTCTTGTAGAATCTCATACGCGGTTCCGAGGTGAAACGTCGTGGGCGCTGTGATTCGTTCGAAATCGGATTCTGTCTTAATCGGATCATCCGCGATGACGATGCGATCGATGCTTCCTTCCGGTTTGCCGTCAAATCCAAAATTCCTCACAGAAACGGCCATTTTCGCACCTGTTGTCCCGATTCTATAGAAAATACCCATGTCGAATACGACGGCGCTCGTCTTAATTCCGGCGACGCTTTCCTGTACATATTTCGTTGTAATGCCATAGCTGAACAAATCGGTGAGGCTCTGAGATATCGTTAAACCAGCGGCAATATCGGTGAGTCGAAATGTTTGGCCCGTTCCAAAGGGTTGGAACTCAGTCGTGACGTCCATTTCGCCTGAATTCAAAGTCTGGAGGCTAGCACCCACGGTGATATTGGACCCCGGAAGAGGATAGGAAAGCGCAATAAATTCAAGGTTCACATCGACGAAATAGGCTGTATGATAAAACCCGACCTGTAGCCCATCCATCAGTGACACGAGTGCTGGATTCCAGAACAGTGCACTGGCGTCCTCCGCTGTAGCGACAACCGATTCGCCAAGTGCCGCCGCCCGGGCATCGACTGGGATTTTAAGGAATTGGAAACCCGATGTACCGGATCGCTCCTTACCCAACGACGGAATCAGTTGCGCGTGCGCTGCGGCGTTGGAAAATGTCATGAGGCTACAGAAGAGAAAAACGGCCCACCCGTTTCGAGTTCTCCTCTCGCCGCTTCCTGACCGATATTTCCTTTGATTGCACATCATTTAAAATTGGAACGACAATCCAAGAATGATGTGACGCTGGGGAAGGAATCGGGCCGGGTTGAAAGGTGGAAGGCCGGACGAATTCGGATCATCGTAGCGAGGATCTCGTGTACCGATTTCAACATCATAGTCGGAATCGCCTCTCAGCGCTGTGAAATCTGTTGCGGCCGCATTCACATCGGGATAGGCCTCTCCCGTTACTGGATTTACGATAATGCTGTTTTTCTGGTTGAATAGATTCGTGATTTCCAGCGCAAGTTTTACGTCCGTTCCTGCAACTCGGACCGTACGCAGAAAACTCATGTCGAACCACCACCAGGCCTTCCCGATCTCCGAGAGTCTTTCGGCAGGATCAGAAACCGATTCGTAGATGGGTCGCCAGTCCGATTCTCCCGAAAAAGGATTGACCTGATTTCCGCGAAATACAACCGGTGTATATCGTTGTCCACTCCTGTATGTGGACGAGAGGTAAACCTGAAAATGGTTTAATCCGGGAATTCCAAGCAAGGGCCCCGGCTGTTCATGTGTAAACGTAACATTGGCTTTCACATCAATGGGGCGATCCCAGGCAAGAGGCGTTTCAAAGGTGTTATCAATATCCCCGTTCGCCAGGAACTGACTCAGCGCGTCATTATTCGTAGAACTCAGTCCCGTTGCTCGAGAGAACGAGGCCGAAAGCTGTCCCTGAAACCATCTTCCTACCCTTTTCAGATAACTGGCTTCGACGCCTCGGACGCGAGCAAAATCACCGTTGATACGAAAACCGCGCGATACTTCGCGCCCAGTTGGGTCTTTTATGATTACGTTTTGGACGGTAATAAAGTCGAATTTGTCCCGCCAGAACGCCGTCAGAGTTAGCACATCGTTTCCGGTGAACTGCGTTCTCAGTCCAAGCTCGTAGGATATATCGACCTCAGGGTCCAGATTCGGATTACCCAGGTCAGAGAAAAATGACCGGTCTTGGAAAAACGGATCGAGGCCCGTGTAGACAAACGTCGGATGTGGAATTTTCGAAGAGTGACCGTAGTTGAAAAACAGGACTCGGTTCTCTTTGATCGGAAACGAAACGCGGATTTTTGGAAGGAGTCTGAACTTGGTACGCAGACCCAATATCTTAATCGTGTCATCCTTGTATGCTTCTCTGACCGTGTCCAGAATCGGCGCTAGCGGGTCATCGATCAGATTATCCACGTAGCGACCCGGAGACCAAGATTCCAGGCGGGCACCTAGATTCGCGATGAGCCCGCGATATCGGATTTGGTGGGTACCGAACAACGAAACCCGTCTCGGCTTTACTCTCCAGATATCTGAACTGGCTCCGAGTCGATCTGAGCTGGTGCCTTCTGTGTCGGTTCCGATTGGAGCACCTACCCACGGGCGGATCACGTCAATCCACTGATAGTCATTGAGCTTCAGCTCGAAACCGAACTCTGACCGACCGTTCATGCTCTTTGTGAATCGCGTGTATGTCGCTCGAACCGTTATTTCCTCTGCAAAATGATCGTGGAAACGGGTCGCGATGCCACCATTGTTGAAAAGGCCCGGCCCAGGCAGAATGAAGAGCGCATTCGAATCCAGCGGATTTCCATCATTGTCAACGAATACGTTCGCCGGAAACGAGACGATACTCTCGGGGTTGAGCTCCGTGTCAACATTGTCGGGTCTCCAGTCGCGACCGTTTGCGTCGGCCCTCAATTTCGTAAACAGTCGACTCACCTGAATGTCGTAAAATGACGTCTGGTTAAGAACATGTGACCACTTCAGAAACGTGATTATATTATCGTGCGCATACGTATTAGCGTTATCAGGCTGAAGGATAAACGCATATTGAAATCCAGGCCGGACCACGGAATCGTTTCCGGTAACCTGTAACATTCGCGTATTCTGGTTCACGGTGAACGATCGCTGATACGATGCTTGAAGCCTCATTCCCGGCTTCACTTCGTAGGTAAGTTTTGAAATTCCGTTCCAACGGTTACCCGTTCTCGGCATTAAAAAGTTACTCTCTAACAAAGAGGTGCGGATCTGCTCAGGCGTCGCAGTATTTCGCGTAAACCCATCTGAAAGTTGAACTTGGCCCGAGAGGAAGAATCGCAGTTTTCGGCGAATGATAGGACCTCCTAAATTGAACTCGAAAACTTCTTCCATGAAATTCGAATTCGCACCGTCGTTAAATCCCAGATTGTCTCGTTTGTGTGAGAAGAATCCACTCAGAATGTCCGTGCCGTCCTGGGTTCGGACGACCACCACGCCGGAGGTGACGTCGCCCACTTCGGCGCCAATACCTCCAGTGGTTACTTCGATATCCCGAAACGCGTTCGATCCAATGTCAAGGCCGAATCCGGTGCCGGCAAGTGGATCTTTGGCAGAAACACCATCCACAATAAAACCCGTCTCATCGGCCCGGCCGCCGCGGATATAGAGTCCTGTCGGATCCCTTACAACACCCACCTGCGTGGCAACGGCAGCTTGTACATCACGAAGAGGTGCTAAGGCTAGTTGTTCACGTGAAATCGTAGTGCGCGACGCTGAATTTTCTACGTCGACGAGTGGTCGATCACCAATGACGATGATTTCATCGTCGGTAGAAAGAACAGCCTGCTTCAGCGTCACTTCCAACGCAGTCGTCTGTCCGTCGGCGACGAAAATGCCTGTGAACAGTTTGGTCTCAAAACCGATGTAAGAAACACGGACCGAATACTCACCGGACGCGAGATTATTGATCGTAAATTGACCATCCAGATCCGTGGCGCTCCCAAACGATGTTCCCACTACGATGACATTAACACCGATCAGAGATTCGTTCGTCTCTTCGTCATGCACCGCTCCCGCAATATTGCCCTGTGCGAAGGCTTGTCCGAACGGGAGACCGAAAATCATCAGTGTGATGAACAGGGCCTTTGTCTGTATCGTCGTCTTGGTAAGCTGATATGTACGGTATCGGCGGTGCGTCATCGTCTGGGAAAGCCTAGACTCTCGAGCATGAGTTTTATGGCTTGCCTCGGCGCCTCGACATCGCCATCGGCGCCAACTAACAATTGGGCTCCCGACTGATCATT
>SMXL01000052.1 GCA_004356385.1 Bacteroidota bacterium | reverse complement strand
GATTCCTGCTCCAAGCAAGGCGATGAGTCCGATTACCGCCCCACCGATGGTCAACGTACCTGTAAATGCCTCAAAGATCATTTGCATGGTGTCGTTGGTAGCGATCTCGAAATTGTTTTTTTCGCCAGGGGTCACTCTCCGGATCACTCGCATGCGACCGGTTGCTTCTTCGATAGCGGCCTGAAGTTGCCTCTGTTCGTGTACGCGAACACTGATGGCAATGTCCCTGTTCTGACTCCCGTATATCGTAAACGCTCGCGTGATCGGTGTATACACACGATTGTCCTGGGAAAACCCGAATACGCTGCCCTTGGCCTTGAGAACTCCGATCACCTGGAATCGTCGGCCATCCATCCGGACGGATTTTCCTATTGGGTTTTCGTTCGGAAAAAGCTCCGAGACCACCTCCGATCCAAGCACCGAAACGGGTCGGGCATACTGAACATCTTCTTCCGTGAAAAAACGGCCCAAGTCCATCTCATGGGAATAGTTCGCCAGCATTTCCTGATTGCTTCCCATCAGAATGGCGTTGGGCTCTTCAGATTCTATCATCCCAAACTTGACCTTGCCTACGTAGAACCCTTCCATGGGGCTGAGCGAAACCGGTAGCTGCATCATATCACCCAGTCGCTCCATTTGTTCGTACGTAATCCGGGGTCGATTGCGCATCGCTCTGTCAGTCGAACCGAGCTGAATGGTCGGCATCCTCGTGATCGTGAACGTGGATGATCCGAGGAATTGAAGCGACTCCTTGAAGTACACATCGATGACTGCCACGGCCGTGACGGAAACGATTATGGCGAATACGCCAATCACCATGCCCAGAAGCGTCAGCGACGAACGAAGCCGGTGAGCGCGAATCGACTCCAGCGCCGTTCTAAGTGCTTCTAATATGGCCATTTTAGTCCGATGTGTTGTGTGCTCAGAGCTACTCGTATCGGAGTGCGTCGATGGGTTGAGATTTAGCCGCAGTCCACGCAGGCGCCAGGCCGAATACGATTCCGATAAGAAAACAGGCACCGAATGCGAATGCGATCACTTCCCATCCCAGATAAGCGGGAAGTATGGCCTTGACCAACATGGCAATAGGGATCGAAAGTCCAACTCCTACCAAGCCACCCAAAAAACAAATCAGCACGGCCTCTATCAGGAATTGTGTCAATATTGCGCGGCGCTTCGCTCCAACGGCTTTTCGAATACCTATTTCCCGCGTTCGCTCCCGAACCGTAACGAACATAATATTCATTACGCCGATTCCGCCTACAAGAAGCGCCAGTGCCGTTAGGCCGATTCCTATCGCATAAATCGCATTCTTTATCGGGGCAATCTTCTCTCGCAGCGTTTTTTGTTCGTTGATCTCGAAATTGTCTTCTTCCTTGGCGTCCAATCGCCTTGCAACTCTTACGATGCCTCGGATTTCGTCTTTGGCATCCTCTAATTCCACATCTTCAATCAATTTGGCATGAATGGAAACGTCCCTCCATCTAACCCCAAAGTGTTTTTTGAATGAGTTGTAGGGGATGCGAATCATGATGTCCTCGGAGCTGGCGCTGTCAGTACCCTGACCTTTGCGCTCGAAAATGCCAATGACACGAAACTTGCGGCCGCGAACGCGGATCTCTTTGCCGATCGGATTCGAAAACGGAAACAACTCATCGGCAACCTTCGCTCCGATAACGGCCACGTCTCGAGCGCCCTGCTCGTCCATATCGGAGTAAAAGAACCCTTCGCTCAGTTCTACATGATGAACCGATGGGTAGGATGCGAGGGCGCCGCGTATTCGAACACCCGCAATACTCCGATTCTTATACGAAGCAGCACCACCGGTGCGAACCTCAGCCGTTGAAGCATCCACAAACTGCGAACGATCGTTCAGGATTTCGGCAATGTCTGCAGTGAGGTTCGGCCGGTTGATATAATTCCACCATTTGAATCCACTTCCCTTAACCCACGGCCACTTCTCGATATAGAGAACATCCGTCCCCAGCCCGGCCATTTCCTCTTCGAAACTTCGCTCAATCCCATTGACGACAGTCGCCATACTGGTCACCGAGACGATTCCAATGATGATTCCGAGCGTCGTGAGCAGGGATCTCATTTTGTTGGATCGCACCGACCGAATGGCAATCAGCAGACTCTCCCAAAGCTCAAAAAAGAAAAGTTTCACGACGAATTTGGCTCCCGTTCAAGAGATGAATACGACCTTGGTTACAGCGTCGGGTGTACGTTGCCTCACTGAGCGGGTTGCGAGGCGCACAGGATATTCGAAACGGGATATGGTTGACTCAGGTATTCGGCAGCTTTTTCTCGAAGCGCAGTCTGTATTCACGATAGGCTGTGTTGTAATCGGACTTGATAAGTCTGAATCCTTCGGTAACCGCGAGCACGGTCATCCCTGGGTGCAGGTTCGGAAACGTATCGAAAGCGAAGCGAGAGTACCCAATCTCGAACGCACGATCCATCATCTCATACATCAGCAATCGAGCAATTCCCCGTCGTCGGAAATCCGGGAGCACTCCTCCTTTCGCAGAATAAAACACGAATCGATTTTCTCTATATCCGACCTTGAATCCAGCAGGCATGCCTTCAAAATGCGCTACCAGCAACATGAGATCTTTTCTCTCCAGCGAGTTAATGATTCGATCCTCGCTGAATAAGATCCGATTCATGTCGCCGATCACATCCAGTTCGTCCAGAGTAATCGTCGAAATCGTCAGATCGGGGATGCCCGAATCCGTCGAAGACGTAGAAATTTGCCGTAGTATGTCCATGGAAAGCCCAGTGGAATGGGTGGGTAGCGGATTTCAACCCTGATATTCCCCTTCAGTTTCAACAACCACGTCGTTCTTCGCTTCATTCAGGAGCGGGACAGCCTCTTCGACAATGGATCCTTCATCCAGTAAACTGGACGGGATATTATCCAGGAATCGACTCGGCGAAGCAAAATACTGACCCTCGTACCTGCGATACTGAAGCGTTGGGTAAGAGATAAACAGCCGAGCCGCCGCACGCGTTATCGCCACGTATAGAAGACGCAACTCCTCGTCCAGCGCATCGATATCGTCAACTGAGTACGCAGACGGCAAGATTCCATCGAGTGCATGGATGAGAAAAACCGTATCGAATTCAAGTCCTTTTGCGGAGTGAATGGTGGAGAGAATAAGTGGCGGTTCATCTTCCTGAATGGGTTCGGTATCTATGGCCGTGAGTTCAATCGGATCAAGCGCCAGTGATGAAAGAAGTGCTGCTCGGTCCGGAAAACTTTCCGCAATTCCGATAAAGTGCTCCAGGTCCTGGAGTCGTTTCGGATGATCGTCGTAGTGAACTCGTTTCAGAATAGGTTCGTAGTACTTGACGATTCGTTCCAGCTGCTCTGTGATGGATTTGGTTTCATTCAATGCACGCCGCAGAACATCGAATAGGCTTCTTAAAGATTCTATGTATCGGGGTGAAAATCGAGTTTCGTCGAGCTGAAACCGATGGCCTGCCCCCGATTCCATCCATTCGATAATGCTGTGGGCAGTTTTCGGCCCGACGCCTTCAAGCAGTTGAAGAATTCGATTCCAGGACACCGAATCAAGTGGATTTTCCAGCACTTTCAAATGGGCCAATACATCTTTGATATGCGCGGCTTCGCTGAGCTTCATCCCGCCGTACTTGACGAACGGAATCCCGCACCGGTTCAGCTCGACTTCCAGATCGTATGAGTTGAATCCGTTTCGAAAAAGAACTGCGATCTGATTGAGCGGAATACCGGCTTCCCTCAGTTCCAGAATCTGTTGGGTAACGAAGCGGCTTTCGAATCGATTGTCAGGGGCCTGTACCAGCACCGGGAGCTCGCCCCCTTCTTTATCTGTAAAGAGCTTTTTTTCGAATTTGTGCCGTGCATTGGCAATCACGTGATTCGCCAGGTCCAGGATTCGTTGCGTAGACCGATAGTTGTGTTCGAGTTTCAGGGTTATGGTGTTCGGAAACTGCTGTGGAAAGGAGAGAATATTCCTGAAATCAGCACCTCTGAACTGATAAATACTCTGGGCATCGTCTCCTACGACCATGATATTGCCGTGCTCGGATGAAAAAGCCTTTACGAGCGCCGCCTGCGTCTGATTGGTGTCCTGGTATTCGTCGACAAGGACGTGGCGGCAACGCCCAGCTACCCGTCTTCGTATGTCCTCGTGCTCGTTCAGAAGACCCAAGCAATGGAGCAGTAAATCGTCATAATCCATCAGCCCGTGGCGCCTCTTGTACCGCCCGTACTCATCGCTGATGTCGCCAAAAATATCGATATACTCTACGAATTGAGGATACTTGGATTCCACGTACTCCTGAATGGTCACGTCCCGATTTCGAACTCCGGAAATAATCGACTGGATCGTACGTTTTCTTGGAAACCTGCGGCGACTTTTTTGGATGTTCAATCCGGACCGGACGATGTCAACCACTTCTGCCGAATCTGCCGAATCCATGATGGTAAATGAATTCGGAAAACCAATTTCAGGAGCGAATTGTCGAAGAATGGACAGGCAAAACGAGTGAAAGGTCCCGCCTCGAACGTTTTGACATCGACCATCGAGTAACATCGAGGCGCGCGATATCATCTCACGGGATGCGCGACGCGTAAACGTGAGGAGAATTATTTGCTCGGGTGGCGTACCGGTTTCGACCAGATATGCAACACGGTAAACGAGCGTACGCGTTTTACCGGTTCCAGCACCCGCAACCACCAGGACTGGACCTCTCCCCGCCGTTGCTGCCGCGTGTTGCTGCGTATTCAGTTCCTCGTCGTAGTTGATCGTCAGCCTCAGCACATCCGCTGATGGGTTCGATTTGATGACGAAGCGACGAGCCATACGAAAAACGACGTGAATAGGAATTTAGCCCAAGAGTCCTAACGACTAAGGTATCAAAAATGGTTCACGACGGACTATGACATTGATTCCGAACGGTTTTGGACGATTCCAAAAAAGTCCTTAATCTTGCTTTATTCGTAGTCACGAAACCAAATAGGTCTGATTAGGGTTGAAAGACTCCGGTGTTTTTCTTAACCTAGGCCTTAACCTATTTATTGTCAAGTCAGTTTGAACTGCAATGGCGAAGGTAACACCGGTCCTCTGGAAACAGAAGATTAACAAGAAGGGAGAGCACCCTATATACGTCCGTATCGAGGCAGGCGGTCGTCGCCAGTACTTCTCGCTACGCATCTGGGTAAAGCCGTCTCGTTGGAATCCCAAGTCCCACTCTGTTCGCAAGGGCCATCGTAGAGCCGATGAATACAACGAAGTCATTCGCCAGAATATAGACAAGG